>NZ_JBKYMO010001300.1:0-393 GCF_047302915.1 Massilia sp. CT11-108
GCCGGGCAACGCGCAGGCGCACGTCCTCGGCGCCCTGCGCGCCCGGCCGGTGATGGGTCCCGTCGCGCTGCGGAGCGTGGGTCGAGGCCAGCCCGACGTCGTTGAAAAAGAGCGGCAGCGTGGCCGTATAGCAGATGGCGCGGCGGTACAGCAGGTGGTCGGCCACCAGCTTGCCCCAGGCATGCACGCCCGTCAGGTCGAGGGCGACGCCGTCCGGGCAGTAGCGCGCCAGCAGGGCCTGCATGCCCCGGCGCGACACCACGTAGGCGCCCGCCGAATAACATGCCGGCTCCCATTCGTGCCACAGGATGCCGTGCCGCAGGTACAGCTCGCCCAGCTCCAGCACGACCGGCGCATGGCTCACGTGCAGTTGCAGGATCTCCCAGTCGGGCG
>NZ_JBKYMO010001301.1:0-391 GCF_047302915.1 Massilia sp. CT11-108
CTTCCAGGCGGATCGTCCCGTGGGCGGGCTTGCCGGCGGCCGTGCGCTCGGCCGGCAGCTCCATGCCGTGGTCGACGGCGTTGCGCAGCAGTTGGTGCAGCGGTCCTTCCATGCGCGCCAGCACGGCGCGGTCGACGAGCGTGTCCGCGCCCGCGATTTCCACGCGCACGTCCTTGCCGAGGCCCCGCGCGAGGTCGCGCACCATGCGCGGCAGCGCGTGCACGCCTTCCGCGAAAGGACACATGCGCAGCGCCAGTACCTCGTCGGCGAGGCGCGTGGAGACGGTCAGCGCCTGCCGTTCGTAATGCTCGGCGCCCTCGATCGTGCGGTGCAGGGTGTCGCGCAGCTTGCCGAACGTCGGCTCGAGCGGCTGCACGGTCAGGCTCTGTTC
>NZ_JBKYMO010001302.1:0-391 GCF_047302915.1 Massilia sp. CT11-108
CAGCGACGCGATCCGCGCGGCCGCCGCCGACCTGCGCCTGGCCGAACGCTATGGCGCGCACGTCTCGCTGACGGGGCCGGTGCCCCTGTCGGACGACGAGTTCGCCTCACTGCAGGAAGGGTCGCCGCTCGTCGGCAGCATCCCCGTCGCGATCGTGCTCGTGCTGCTGTGGCGCGCGGTGCGTTCGACCCCGCTCGTGCTGGCACTGTGCATCACGATGCTGGGCGGCCTCGCGCTCACGGCCGCGCTGGGGCTCATGATGGTGGGTGCGCTGAACCTGATCTCCATCGCGTTCGCGATCCTGTTCGTCGGGCTCGGCATCGATTTCGGCATCCAGTTCGGCATGCGCTTCCGCGAACTGCGGCGCGTCCGGCCCGGCACCGGCACGGCC
>NZ_JBKYMO010001303.1:0-390 GCF_047302915.1 Massilia sp. CT11-108
GCGCCGACCGCTTCGCCGCGCGTCCGCTCGGCGCCTTCCAGCCGGCGGGCCAGCCGCCCGAGACGGACATCGCCGTCTTCGTCGACACGTCGAAGCGCTACCAGGAAGTGTTCGGCTTCGGCGGCGCCGTCACGGACGCCGTCGCCGAGGTCCACGCGACCCTGACCCCGGCGCAGCAGCAGGCATTCCTGGTGGCGTACTTCGACCCGCGCGCGGGCCTTGGCTACAACATCCTGCGCACGACGATCCACAGTTCCGACTTCGGCAGCGGCAGCTACACGTACGTGCGCGACGGCGACCGGTCGCTCTCATCGTTCAGCATCGCTCCGGACCTGAAGCTGCGCGTGCCGCTGCTGCGCGCCGCGCTGGCGGCCGCGCGCGCCCACGGCA
>NZ_JBKYMO010001304.1:0-388 GCF_047302915.1 Massilia sp. CT11-108
GGCCCTGCGCGCGCGCATCGCGGCGGGCGACGCCCAGCTCGACCTGCGCACGCGCGTGGGCGGCTACGTGCTGTCCGATGCGGACGTGGCGAACCGTTTCGCGACGCGCGCCAGGGTCTTTGCGGCCTACGGCGGCGGCGCGGGGTGGGACCCGCAGCCGTGATCAGGGCAAGCCCTGCACGTAGCCCTCTTTCGGATAATCGATGACGTAGTCGACGTCGAACCTGGCCGTGTCGTTCGGCTTCAGCGTTCGCGTCCAGCCGACCAGTCCGCGCCGCCGCTCCCAGTCGCGGACGTCCGGTTCCGGACGCAGGGCCGTCTTGACGGTCACCTTGTCCGATTCGCTGACGGGCGTCGGTTCGAGCACCAGCACGTCGATCGGCTGGCG
>NZ_JBKYMO010001305.1:0-388 GCF_047302915.1 Massilia sp. CT11-108
CGCGCGTCGCGGCCAACCGCGACGCGAGCCCGCTGTTCGACACGCCGCGCTTCGTGCGCGACTACGAAGACCTGCTGGCCACCGTCGTCCGGCGCCCGGCCGGCGTCGACCCCGTGGACGAGCCGACCATCGCCCGCCTGCAGGAAGTGCCGGCCCCCGCGCAACTGACCTTGCAGCAGGAAAGCATGCTGTCGCTGCTGCGTCCCGGCATGCACAGCATCGTCGAAGTGGGCGGCGCGACCCTGGCCCAGGCCTGGCGCGCACGCGCACCGAACTCGCACTATATCGCCATCAGCGCCGCCGGCGGCGCCGCCCGCGCCGGGGGCCCCGCCGCCCACGCGCGCGCCGCCGCACCACGGCCCGCCGCCGCCAGGCCGCAGCGGGCCGG
>NZ_JBKYMO010001306.1:0-387 GCF_047302915.1 Massilia sp. CT11-108
CGGCCGGGCCGCGCCAGTCCAGCGCCACGCCGCCCAGCGCGAGCCGGCCCTGCGCGTCGACGGTGCCGTCGACGAGGTTCATCTTCGGCATGCCGATGAAGCCGGCGACGAACACGTTCGCGGGCCGCTCGTACAACGCCATCGGCGCCCCGACCTGCTGCACGCCCGTCGGCCCCAGCACGACGATGCGGTCGGCCAGGGTCATTGCCTCGACCTGGTCGTGGGTCACGTAGACCATCGTCGCGCCCAGCTGCTTGTGCAGCCGCGCGATCTCGACGCGCATGTCGGCGCGCAGCGCGGCGTCCAGGTTCGACAGCGGTTCGTCGAACAGGAAGGCGCGCGGCTTGCGCACGATGGCGCGGCCGATGGCCACGCGCTGGCGCTGCC
>NZ_JBKYMO010001307.1:0-387 GCF_047302915.1 Massilia sp. CT11-108
GCGCGCAGGCGCCGGGCTCGAGCTGGGCCAGCATCGACAGGCAGCGCGCGGACACGTCGGCCGTCGGCGGATCCAGCAGCGCGCCGTGGTCGGCAAACGGGATGTGGTTCAGGTAGTAGTGGGTGTTGTCGGCCTCGAAGGCGCCCCAGCCGCCACCCCTGCCCTGCATGCCGACGATCCACTCACGGGCGCGGGCGACGGCGTCTGCATACCGGTCCGGCAGCGGCCACGGTTCGAGGTGCGCGGCCCGGTGCATGGCCATCGCGACGACCGCCGTGTCGTCGACGTCGGGATAGCAGGCGTTTTCGTACTGGAACGCCCAGCCGCCGGGGCGCACGTCCGGCCGCCGTGCCGCCCAGTCGCCCGACCGGTCGAGGATCTGCAGCG
>NZ_JBKYMO010001308.1:0-385 GCF_047302915.1 Massilia sp. CT11-108
CGCTGGGCCCGGACTTCGGCGGCGCGCTGCGCGGGTCCGGCACCTTGTCCGGCACGATGGACACGCCGTCGCTGACGGCCGCCATCGAGGGCCAGAACATCCGCGCGATGGGCACGCAGTCGGTCAAGGCACTGAAGGCCACGGCGAACCTGGGCGCGGGCCGCGGTGCCGCCGATCCGCTCGCGCTCGACGTGTCGGTGACGGATTACGCGAGCACGACGACGGACAAGCTGGGCAACGTCAGCGAAACGAAGATCGCTTCCGCGCGCCTGACGTCGACGGGTACGCGCGGCGCGCACACGATTTCCGCCGCCGCCCGGGGCGACAGCTTCGACGCCGCGCACGGCCAGCGCGGCGGCCTGACGGGCAATACGTGGAACGGCAC
>NZ_JBKYMO010001309.1:0-385 GCF_047302915.1 Massilia sp. CT11-108
CGCGCCGTCATGCGGTCGGCCCAGCGGTTGGCCTGCACGCGCTGGCGCCGTGTGTCCGCCTGGCGCATGGCGAGGCGGCGCAGGTTTTCGATCAGCACGAGGCGCAGCATGGCCGGCAGCGCCGCCAGTTCCGCCAGCGCCAGCGGCGCGCCTTCCTGGTAAGCGGCGACGAAGCGCGCGAGGCTTTCCGCGTCCAGCCGGCCGTCGCCATGCGCGATCACGTCCAGCGCCAGCTGGTACACGCGCGGATTGCCCGGCGCATCGGCGTCCTGCAGGCAGGGCAGCGCGCAGCAGTCGTCGTCGGGGAGGTGGCGGCCCTCGTCGAGTCACTGGAAGTGCACTACCTCGCCAACCGCGATCCGCAGCTGCGCTTCTGCCTCCTGAC
>NZ_JBKYMO010001310.1:0-385 GCF_047302915.1 Massilia sp. CT11-108
GCACTGCCACGCCACGGCCGCGGCCAAGGCGGACGACAGCGCTCACCAGCACGAGCACCGCAGCGTCTGCGGCGACTGCTGCATCGTCGTCGCGCTCGTGCCCGTGCCGCTCGTCCCGCCGGCGTTTCCGCCGCCTTCCATCGCGATCCCCTTCCGCGCCGGCCACCTGGCCAGCGTCGACCCGCCCCTACTCGAACGCCCTCCGCGCCGCCTCGCCGCCTGATCGCCGTAGTCGCCGCCCGCGCCCGTGCGCGGCGGTGCCATTCACGCATTCGCAACGAGGACGACATGAAACGACTCACGCGCGTACACGCGCTCGTACAGACTTCTTCCGCCGCCGCGCACGGGCGCGGGCGGCGACTACGGCGATCAGGCGGCGAGGCGG
>NZ_JBKYMO010001311.1:0-384 GCF_047302915.1 Massilia sp. CT11-108
GGCCAGGTGACGGTCACGAACGGCTTCGTGCGCGACGCGGACGCCGTGCTGCGCGTGATCACGGGCTGCTTTGGCGGCGCCACCGCGTTCCCGATCCACCGCCTGTGCGACACGTATGCGGCCGGTCCGCGCCGCCGGCCCACCCACATCCTGATGATTTCCGACGCCGGGATCGACACGATGTTCGCCGACGACGAGCGGGGCAACAGCGGCTGGGACGTCGCGGCGACGGCGCTGCGCCATGCGCGCGCGGGTGGCACGATGGCCCTGAACATTCCCGAACATTGGCCGGCGCTGGCGTCGGCGCTGGCGCAGTCGAGGTATGCGGACCCGTGGAAGACGCTCGTGCGCGCCCGCGACGAACAGCGCTGGGACGTGCATGCC
>NZ_JBKYMO010001312.1:0-383 GCF_047302915.1 Massilia sp. CT11-108
GGGTACGGCCGCCCAGCGAATGGCCGACGAGGATCGCCGGCCGGCCGTACCCCTCGAGCTGCGCGATCAGCTCGTCGATCAGCGTGTGCCAGTTGTCGCGCACGGGAAAGCGCGGATCGTGGCCCAGCATGTCCGTCGTCCGCACGTCGAAATCGCGGCGCAACTCGTCCAGCAGGCGGCCGTACGAACCGGACGGGTAGCTGTTCCCGTGGGTGAAATGGAGTAAAGGCTTGGACATCGGGAATGGGATGACGCGGCACCGCGTAGTAAAGACAACACCCATTGTAATGTCATTATCTCCAAGTATTTAGAGGGAAACGCCTACGGCCGCTCGCCCTCATCGTGTCCGCGCATGCGGTGCTGGCTCAGCTGCTCGCGCTGCT
>NZ_JBKYMO010001313.1:0-383 GCF_047302915.1 Massilia sp. CT11-108
GCCGGAAGGGGCGATCGCGCCGCCGGCCGCGCACATGCGCTTCGCCGGCACGATCTCGATCCCGGACGCCGCGTTCGAGGCGCTGCTGGAAGCCACCGCGAAGAGCCTGTGCCGGCACGGCATCCGCGACGTGTTCTTTTTGGGCGACCACGGCGGCTACCAGGCGAATGAAGCCAGGGCCGCCGCGCGGGTAAATCGAGGCAACGGCGGCGCCGGCGGCTGCCGCGCCCATGCGCTGGGCGCCTATTACGATGCCGCCACGACGACGTTCAACGCCGACCTGAAGCAGCGCGGCTTCACGGACGCCGAGATCGGCACGCACGCGGGCCTCGCCGACACGGCGCTGTCGCTGGCCGTCGACCCGGCACTCGTGCGTTCCGCCC
>NZ_JBKYMO010001314.1:0-383 GCF_047302915.1 Massilia sp. CT11-108
TACCCCAACAGGCCGTGTGCCGTACCCGCCAGCCCGACGGCACGCTGCTCACCGTGACGGCCACGCGGCGCGAGCGCGCGGGCCGTGCGGACGTCAAGTGCACCGTGCCGGGCGACGCGGCATTGGCCGAACGCCTGCAGCAGGTGGTCCGCCTCGCGCGCCATACGGAAGCGAAGATCGACAGCCGCGACCAGGTCGTGCTCGGCGTCGACCGCGCGCCGGCAGGGCGCGACTGCGAACTGGCCTTCGTGCTGGCCGACCGTATCGTGCGCGGCGTGTGGCATGGACGGGAGGTGGTCGCCAACGGCTGGTCCGATGCGTGGCAGCTGGGCCGTGTGGACGGCCACGACGTCGCGGACGCGTCGCCGGACGCGCTGCTGGGC
>NZ_JBKYMO010001315.1:0-382 GCF_047302915.1 Massilia sp. CT11-108
CCGTGCCGGCCCGCAGGCGCTCGCCGACGTGCAGGCGGTGCTGGGGGATGCGCCTCGGCGGCGCGACCTGCTGATCGAGCACCTGCACAAGATCCAGGACCGCTACGGCGCCTTGTCCGCGGCGCACCTGGCCGCGCTGGCGCAGGAGCTCAAGCTGGCGCAGTCCGAGGTCTACGAAGTGGCCACGTTCTACCACCACTTCGACGTGCTGCGCGACGGCGAGGCTGCGCCGCCCGCGCTCACCGTGCGCGTGTGCGCCGGCCTGTCGTGCGAACTGGCCGGCGCGCGCGATTTGTTGAATCGCCTGCCCGCGATCCTCGGCACCGACGTGCGCGTGCTGGCCGCGCCGTGCATCGGCCGCTGCGACAAGGCGCCCGCGGCC
>NZ_JBKYMO010001316.1:0-382 GCF_047302915.1 Massilia sp. CT11-108
ACGACTATCTGGCGCCGCTGGCCGCCACGCCCGAGATCGCGCCGCACCTGTTGTTCGGCCACCGCGTCACCGCGCTCACGCGCGTCGGCTTCGACAAGGTGAAAACGAAGGGCCGCGAGCGTGCTCCGTTCGTCATCCGCGCCGACACGGCCGCCGGCCCGCGCGCGTACCTGGCCGACGCGGTGATCGATGCGACCGGCACGTGGTGGCATCCGAACCCGCTGGGGGCGGACGGCATTCCCGCGCTTGGCGAAGCGGCGCTGGCCGCTCGCATCGATTATGGCATTCCCGATGTGCTGGGGGCCGCTCGCGCCCGGTTCGCGGGGAAGCGGATCCTCGTCGTGGGCGCCGGACACTCCGCGGCCGGCACGCTGCTCGCGCT
>NZ_JBKYMO010001317.1:0-382 GCF_047302915.1 Massilia sp. CT11-108
GCCGCGCGGGCCTGCGCGCGCTGCTGGCGGACCATCCCGACATCGACGCCGTGTTCTGCAGCTCGGACATGGTCGCGCTGGGCGTGCTCACGGAAGCGCACAAGCTCGGCATCGACATCCCCGGCCAGCTGGCCGTCGTCGGCCTCGGCGACCAACCGTTCGCGGCCGAGACGTACCCGGCCCTCACGACGGTCCACCTGGACGGCCGCAAGATGGGCCAGCTCGCGGCGCAATTCATCATCGACCGCATCGCGGGCACGCCCATTCCCGAAGTCGTGCGCGACATCGGCTTCACCATCGTCGAGCGCGAGAGCGCTTGAGGCGCGGCGCGTAGCCGCCCGGGCGGCGCGTCGACCAGTGTCGTATAAACAAATCCCCGCCC
>NZ_JBKYMO010001318.1:0-381 GCF_047302915.1 Massilia sp. CT11-108
GGCGGACACGGCAGTTCGCCGCGAGCCTGCCGCCGGTGCGCGGCGCCAACCCATACTTGGCCAACCTCGGCAAGCCTGTCCGGGGCACGCGCTACCCACTTTCGTAGAGACGCTCATGCCATCCCCGACCCGACTTTCCGGCGCCAGCTCATCCGACATCCATGAGATCGCCGACCCGAACGCGACGCCGGCGCAGCCCGCGCGGCAGGAGCCGACCCGGCCCTCGCGCACCCGCCAGAACGACGGCTGGATCGCGGCCATCAAGCGCACGCTTGCCCCGCGCCCGATGACCACGTCGAGCTCCCTGCTCGGCAGTGTCACCAAGGCGCGCCCCATGACCGCGCGCGCCAAGCTCGGCCTCGCGCCCGAGGAGGCGCACAA
>NZ_JBKYMO010001319.1:0-380 GCF_047302915.1 Massilia sp. CT11-108
AGCCGGAACACCGCCACGGCCTCCGCCAGGCGCGCGGCCTGGTCCTGCATCGCCTGCGACGCGGCGGCCGCCTGCTCGACGAGGGCCGCGTTCTGCTGGGTCACGTCGTCCATCTGCGTGATGGCCTGGTTGATCTGCTCGATGCCGGCGCTCTGCTCCTGGCTCGCGGCCGTGATCTCCGTGAGGATGTCGGCCACGCGGCGCACGCTGTCGACGATCTCGCCCATCGTGCTGCCCGCCTCGCGCACGAGCGAGCTGCCCGTGTCGACCTTGCCGGTGGAGTCGGCGATCAGCGTCTTGATCTCCCTGGCGGCGGCAGCCGAGCGCTGCGCCAGGTTGCGCACTTCGCCGTCGTGGCGGGCGAAGCCGCGGCCCTGCTC
>NZ_JBKYMO010001320.1:0-379 GCF_047302915.1 Massilia sp. CT11-108
AAATTACTTGGCAGGCGCGGGTGCCGGAGCAGCCGGTGCGGCTGCCCGCGCAGGGCCCCGCGCCAGTGGCGTTGTAAACAATGCCGCGGCCCGCGCATTGAGGAGCCGCCGATGAAAACGACGATGAAGGTCATGGCCGTGCTGCTGGCACTGGCCGCCGTGGGCTGCAAGCAGCATGGCGACGACGCCCAGCGCAAGACCAAATTCCCCGGCATGGTGACGGCCGACGGCGGCACGAGCGGCCAGGTGATGGCTGCACATGGCGGCCCGAAAACGAACGCCGTGTACGCGGGCGGCACGCCAGGCATCGCCGGCGGCTCCGTGCAGGAGACGGGGCAAGGCCCGAGCCAGGGCGTGACGCCGCCCAGCGGTCCCGGGA
>NZ_JBKYMO010001321.1:0-378 GCF_047302915.1 Massilia sp. CT11-108
GACACGTACATCGAACGCGGCATGAAGCCGCTGGCGCAGATCGGCTTCATGCCGGAAGCGCTGTCGCAGCGCCCGCAACCGTACCGCCACCACTGGAAGCCGGGCCCGCCCTACCCGGCGCTCTTCACCGGCTGGGCCACGCCGCCGAATGACTACGCCAGGTGGTCCGAGCTGATCTACCAATGGGTCAAGCACAGCGTGGCGCGCTATGGGCAGAAGGAAGTCGAGAGCTGGTACTGGGAAGTATGGAACGAGCCGGATCTCTCTTACCTGGTCGCGGCGGACTCGAAGCGCGAGTACTTCAAGATGTACGACTACGCGGCCGCCGCGGTGAAGCGCGCGCTGCCGGCGGCGCGCATCGGCGGGCCGCACACGGCC
>NZ_JBKYMO010001322.1:0-375 GCF_047302915.1 Massilia sp. CT11-108
GATGGGCGTGATGCTTTCGATGCGCGCAGGCCCGCCGCCAGCCGCGCCAGCGTGGCCTGCGCGCCTTCCTGGTACAGGCCGGGGATCGTCATGAACTGCATCACGCTCGGCCGCGCAAACGCGATGCCGCGCGGTTTGCCGATCTGCAGCAGGTCGACCGGTTCCATGCGGCCGCCGGCCTGGCCCACACTGGCCGCCATGCCGTAGGGACGCACGGCGTCGAAGGTGCGCAGCAGGGTCGCGCCGCCGATGCCGTCGATCGCGAAGTCGACGCCGCGCCCGCCACTGAACTCGCGCGCCGCCGCGACGAAGTCCTCGTCGCGGTACAGGACGACGCGTTCGGCGCCGTGCGCGAGCGCCAGCGCGGCCTTGTCG
>NZ_JBKYMO010001323.1:0-376 GCF_047302915.1 Massilia sp. CT11-108
CGGGGTCGCGGGTCCCGGCCCCGTGGGCCCCACGGGGCGGCGGGGGGCGCGGGGGGGGAGCGCCCCGCCCCGCCCGGACCGGCGGCGTCAAGGTGCTGTTCGCGCGCTCGTACGCCGTCGACACCCTGATGCTGTGGCTCGCATACTTCATGGGTCTCGCCATCTTCTATGCGCTGATCAACTGGATGCCGATCCTGTTCAAGGAGGCGGGCCTGCCCGTGCAGACGGCCACGCTGATCGCCGCGCTGTTCCCGCTGGGCGGCCGCGTACTACCCGACGCGGGGCCGCGCCACCGGCGCCGCGTGGATGCTGCGGATCGGCCGCTTCGGCGGCATCGCCGGCTCGTTCCTCCGGGGGGGGGGGGGGGGGGGGGGGG
>NZ_JBKYMO010001324.1:0-375 GCF_047302915.1 Massilia sp. CT11-108
CGTGCGCGCAGCCTGGCCGAGGAGCGCGCCGCGATCGACGCCGAAGCGGCGGCTGCCGCCCTCGCGAACGCGCAGGCTTCGGAAGAGGCGATCGAGGCGAACCGCGACCGTATCGAAACCCTGCGTGCCGCCGCCAAGGCCGCCGCCGAGCGCCTGGAAGCGATCCGCCAGGAGACGGCGGGACTGCGCGCCCGCGTCGAATCGGACACGCAGATCCGCATCGCGGCCGAAGCCCGCACCCGCGCCGAGGACGATGCCCGCAAGCGCGCGGCGGAACAGGCGCGCATCGATACCGAGATCGCCGCCCGCGCCCAGCGTGACGCCGACGATCTCGCGATCCACGCCGAACAGGCGCGCCTGCAGGCGCGCCTGTTC
>NZ_JBKYMO010001325.1:0-374 GCF_047302915.1 Massilia sp. CT11-108
GTCCGCGCGCACGGCGGGCGGCGTCAGGTGCAGGGTGGTGCGGGCCAGCGCGTCCATGCGCACGCCGAGCGGACGCCGCATCGGACCGGGTTCGAGGCGGGTAGCGAACATCCACAGGACGGGGTAATCGAGGGTCGTCGGCACGACCACGTTCAGGATCATCGCGAGTTGCCAGTCGGCGCACTGCAGGTCGTCGATGGAGATAAGCAACGGCTGGTTCGCCGCGCGATGCTGGACCAGCGCGCACAGCGCGGCGGTCTGCAGCAGCTGGGTGGCCGGCACGGGCCACTCCGGCGGGGCGTCGACGAGGCCGATGCAGGCATCGACGTGCACCGGCGACACGCCCAGCGCGGCGCAGCGGCTACGCACGAGGT
>NZ_JBKYMO010001326.1:0-374 GCF_047302915.1 Massilia sp. CT11-108
CCGTGCAGCCACGTCGCGGCCAGCGCCGCTTCCCAGGCGGGCCAGCCCTGGCCCAGCAGGGTGCCGACGAGGCCCGCCAGCACGTCGCCCGTGCCACCCGTGGCAAGGCCCGGATTGCCCGTCGCATTCAGCGCCACTTCACCGTCTGGCCGCGCGATGACGCTGCCCGCGCCTTTCAGCACGACGACGGCATCCAGACGCTGCGCCAGTTCGCGCGCATGTTCCAGCCGGTCGGCCTGCACGATGGCGGCCGTCCCGCCCAGCAGGCGTGCGGCTTCCAGCGGGTGCGGCGGGGTGGGGTGTCTTATAAACAAAAGACGCTGCCGACGAAAAGAGAGGTGTTGATATAGGTGGTGGCCGGATAAATAAAAAAA
>NZ_JBKYMO010001327.1:0-371 GCF_047302915.1 Massilia sp. CT11-108
GCGTAGTTCAGGCTGAACGTCGCGTACTTGGTGTTGGCGCGCGAGAAGCCGAACTTGTCGTCGTCGCGCAGGTGGGCGCGCACGTCGCGCACGTCGGCCTGCAGGGACCACTGCTCGTTCATGCTGACCTGGAAGCCGACGCCGGCCTGGTAATACGGCGACCAGCCGGACACGTTACGGATCGGATTGCTCTCGTGGTCGCGTTCGCCGCCGACACCGATCAGCAGGTACGGACGGAAGGTCTTACGCGACAGCATCAGCAGGGCGTCGACGCCGACGAGGGTCTGGCGGTAGTTGTAACCGTTGTCGTCGACGCGTGCCTGGGTGGCGCCAATCTGGATATCCCACAGCGGATGCACGGCCTTACCGAA
>NZ_JBKYMO010001328.1:0-370 GCF_047302915.1 Massilia sp. CT11-108
CCGGCGTCACGCACAACTCTTCCGCCGCAGCTTTCACGGACAGGTGCCGCGCGGCGGCTTCGAACGCGCGCAGCGGCTTCAAGGGTGGCACCGACTCACGGATCATTTAGAAAATCTCAATCGAAACAGGAAGGAAAACTCGGTTGTGCCACTGTCATGCCAAGGCTAAAGTACCTGCATTGTAAGCCGATTCTGGAAAGAGAATGACTAAACCGACAGACGTTCTGCACTATCTCGACATCGGCGCGCTTGGGCTCCTGATCCGCAACCGCAGCGTATCTTCCCGGGAGGTGACCCAAGCGCTGCTCGACCGCATCGCCGCGCTCGACGGCGACCTCCATGCGTACGCGCTGGTACTGGCCGACGCCGC
>NZ_JBKYMO010001329.1:0-370 GCF_047302915.1 Massilia sp. CT11-108
GCGCCATCATGAAGGGCGCGCTGCACACGGACGAATTGATGCATGCCGTCGTCGCCCGCGACACCGGCCTGCGCACGGGCCGCCGCATCAGCCACGTGTTCGCGCTGGACGTGCCCACGTATCCGCGTCCCCTGCTCCTCACGGACGCCGCCATCAACATCTACCCGACGCTGGAGGACAAGCGCGACATCGTCCGCAACGCGATCGACCTGGCGCACGCGCTGGGCATCGCGGCGCCGCGCGTGGCGATCCTGTCCGCGCTCGAGACGGTGTATCCGAAGATCGCGTCGACCATCGAGGCGGCCGCGCTGTGCAAGATGGCTGACCGCGGCCAGATCGAGGGCGCGATCCTCGACGGGCCGATGGCGTT
>NZ_JBKYMO010001330.1:0-370 GCF_047302915.1 Massilia sp. CT11-108
CGCCGACGAGCTGCGCAAGCTGGGCGCCAAGGTCACGCTGCAACCGGTCAAGGTGCCGCACTGGGTGCGCGGCGAAGAGAAGGGGGCGCTCGTGGACTACCGGGGCCGTCCCGCCGGCGTCACGCAAAAGATCGTGCTGACCGCGCTGGGCGGATCGGGCGCGACCCCGGCCGCCGGCATCACGGCCCAGGTGATCGTCGTGCGCACGTTCGAAGAACTGAAGGCGCGCGCGGCCGAAGTGAAGGGCCGCATCGTCCTGTTCGACGTGCCGTTCGACCAGAACATGGCGGACCGCGGCCTGGCCATACGCGGTGCCTGCCAGGCCGTCGCGTTCCGCGGGGCCGGCCCGCGCATGGCGGCCGAGATGGGT
>NZ_JBKYMO010001331.1:0-370 GCF_047302915.1 Massilia sp. CT11-108
GTCTCCTGGTGGCCCAGGTGCGCGCCGTCCACGTCCACGACAGCCTCAATGGGCCAGCAGCAACGGTACGGGCGCGCGCTCCAGCAGCTCGCGCGTCACGCCGCCCAGCACCCATTCGCGGTAGCGGCTGTGGCCGTACGCGCCGGCGACGATCAGCCCGGCACCCGCGGTGCGCGCAAGCGCCATCAGGGTGTCGCCGACGGTCGCATGCGTGCGCTCGAGCACGACGTCGACCTTCACGCCGTGGCGGGCCAGGTAGAGCGCCATGTCGGCGCCCGGCTGTTCGCCGTGCGCGTCGGACAGCTGGTCCGGATTGACGAGGACGAGCCGCACGCCGTCCGCGCGCGCCAGCAGCGGCAGGGCGGCGGCG
>NZ_JBKYMO010001332.1:0-370 GCF_047302915.1 Massilia sp. CT11-108
CGCCAGCTGGGTCCGCGCGCCGGCCGCGAAGTTCACGGCGGAGCGCGACAGGCTGCCGGTCACGGGAAAGCCGCCGGACAGCGCGCTGCCGACGTTGGCCAGGCCCAGCCCCACGAGTTCGCGGTTCGTGTGCAGTTTTTCCGCGCGCTTCAGCGCGAGCGTCTGCGCACCCGACATCGCGATCAGGAAGCTCATGAAGCCGATCAGGAGGGACGGTTTCAGCAACGCCTGCCAATGCGCGGCGGACGTCGCCAGGCTCAGGCCCGGCAGCCCGGCCGGCACGGCGCCGATCACCTGCACGCCCATGCGGTCGAGGCGCATCGATGCCACGAGTGCGATGCCGCCCAGGACGAGCACCATCGGTGCGAGA
>NZ_JBKYMO010001333.1:0-369 GCF_047302915.1 Massilia sp. CT11-108
CCAGCTTCCTGCGCGAGTACGTGCAGGCGCCGCAGGCGATGCGCGACGCGCTGGCGCACGGCGACTACGCGCCGCTGCAGTCCCTGTCGCACAACCTGAAATCCGGCGCGGCGTACATCGGCGCCATGCCGCTGGCCACGCTCGCGGGCAGCCTGGAGCAGGAACTCCGCGCCGGCCGTATCGACCGGGTGCCGGTGCTGGCGCCGGACCTGATCGTCGCGCTGGACAGCGTGCTGTCCGGCCTCGCGCGCATCGACGCCGTCCAGGCGCCGGCCGGGCCCCGCCGGGCTGGGGGGGGGGTCTTTTAAACAAGTCCGGGCCCACCAGACGGGGGGAAAAGGGGGTTTGCGGGGGGGGGTGTGAAAAAAA
>NZ_JBKYMO010001334.1:0-369 GCF_047302915.1 Massilia sp. CT11-108
CGCCAGGCGATCGGCATGGCGTACCTGCACGACCTGTCGTATTCGGAGGTGGCGCCGCGCCCCGCCGCGCAAGGTGCCGAGCGCGTATTCGGCCGCGAGCCGGTCGCGCAGCGGCGCGTTGTCGCGGATGTTCATGCGGCCTCCCGTCTGGACAGGCAATCGCGCAGCCGGTCGAGGCCGCGCCGGATCCACGTCTTGACCGTGCCGAGCGGCAGGGCGAGACGCGCCGCCACCTCCGAATACGACAGGTCGTGCAGGTACGCCATGCCGATCGCCTGGCGCTGGCGGTCCGCGAGCGTGTCCATGCAACGCGCCAGCGCCTGCGCGTCGCGCGAGAGCTGCGCCTGTCCGTGCGGACCCGCCGTCATG
>NZ_JBKYMO010001335.1:0-368 GCF_047302915.1 Massilia sp. CT11-108
GCTTGTCCACGACGAGCGGCTCGGCCCGGTGCTGGCCAGGCTGCGGGCGGAGCCGGCGGTGACGCTGGCCGAGCCGCTCGTCGTGGACAAGCAGCCGTGAAAACCGCCCTTCTCGTCCTGGTCGCGGTGTTGATCGCGTTCGCCTGCGTGGTGCCGCGCGCGAGCGCGGATGCGCAGGCGGCCACGCACCCGGTCTCGACGCCGGCGCCCGCAGCACGACAGGTGCTCGTGATGCTGCGCATGCCGTCGCCGCACTTCCGGCCCGACGGCGCCTACGGCGGCGGCTAAACGGCAGTCAGTTTTAAACAAATCCGAGACCACGAGACGGAGCAAAGAATCCGGTTGCGGGGTGTTCTTGTAAAAAAAAA
>NZ_JBKYMO010001336.1:0-367 GCF_047302915.1 Massilia sp. CT11-108
CGACCGCGCGTGCCTGCGCCTGCGCGACCTGCGCCGTCCGCTCCGCTTCCACGCGCTGCAGGCCGCGGTATTGCGCGACAGTGCTCGCGAGCGGCCCCGCCAGTGCCAGAGCGGCGATCAACAGGCTCCACGTCCCGCGCGGCGCGCGGTGCCACGTGCGCGCGAGGCTGGGCGGCGCGAAATCGATGCGGACCTTCTTCATGGCGCCCTCCCCGTCAGCGCGAGCCGGGCGCAATCGGGCCACAGCGGATCGGTTTCGTCCTCGAACAGCGTGCAGGCGAATTTCAGCCGGCCCGCGCTGCTCGCCCAGCCTTTCGGCGCCGGGCCGCAGATCTGCAGGCGCTCCGACCGCGACTTGCTCGAGGGC
>NZ_JBKYMO010001337.1:0-366 GCF_047302915.1 Massilia sp. CT11-108
CCCGTGACGGCCAGCGCGAGCGTGGACAGCACGGGCGTCAGGTAGGACAGCGACCCGATCGTCGCCGCGCGGCCCAGGCGCATGGCGCGGTCCCACAGGACGAACGAGAGACCGAGCGGCCCGATGCCGATGGCGGCCATGCCGGCGAGCTCCGTCCCGGACGGCCGGTACGGCGTTTCGAACAGTGCGTGCGCCGCCAGCGCGAGCATGCCGGCGCCGAGGCAGAAACCGCCCGTGGCCCAGGACGAATAGGCGGGCAGGCGGGACGGTGCCAGCGAATACACGGCCCACGTGAACGCCGCGAGCACGGCGAGCGCGTAGCCGGCGAGGTGCGTGACGGTGGGTGCGGACGGCGCGATGACGAGC
>NZ_JBKYMO010001338.1:0-365 GCF_047302915.1 Massilia sp. CT11-108
CCACGTCGCCAGCGAAATGCGGCGGCTGCAGGCGGACGCGCTCGCGCTGCACGGCGGACTGGAACGGCGGCTGACTCTGGCCGTCGTGCCGGAACTGATCGCGGGCCGCTGGAGCGTGCCGCTGGCCGTGCTGGCGCGCGAATTTCCGTCGCTTGAAGTGGAAGTGCTGTCGGCGCCGCAGGCGGATGCGCTGCGCCTGCTGCACGACGGCGGCGTGCAGCTTGCCCTCGTGTTCGAGCGCGAGCGGCTGGACGACCGCGAGGCGTTCCAGGAAGTGGGCAGCGAACTGCTCGTCGCGGTGGTGGCGGCCGGGAGCCTCGTGGAGATCGGCTTCGACAACATCAGCAATGCGCTGCGCCTGTGGG
>NZ_JBKYMO010001339.1:0-363 GCF_047302915.1 Massilia sp. CT11-108
ACATGCAGGCTCATCTCGGTCTTCACGCGGTCCAATCCCTTCGTCAGGAAGTGTGCCGATCCCATCCAGGCTTTGATCGTGCCGTACGGATGCTCGACCGTGGAGCGTCGAATTCGCATGGCATCTGGACTTTGTTCAAGACGAGCTTGCATATCGTCGAGTACGTCCTGGTGCTCCCAGCGCGTCACACGTCGTTGCGCGCTCGGCGTGCACTTTTCCTTGAGCGGACATCCCTTGCAATTCGAGCTCCAGTACCGGTGGTTCTTCATACCTTTTTCGACGCTCGCAAAGCGCCAGATCAGTGCTTCGCCTGCCGGACAGCGGTACTCGTCCTTTTGCGGATCATAAATGAAATCGGCCTTG
>NZ_JBKYMO010001340.1:0-361 GCF_047302915.1 Massilia sp. CT11-108
CCACCCCCCCGGCCGCCCCGCCGCGTGGGCGCGGAGATGTGAAAAAGACACAGCATGTGCGCCGTCAGGCCGCGCAGCAGGCCGCCGGCGACGGCATCCAGGGAGACGGCGTCCGGCACCGCCACGAGGCGATCGGCCGGCACATTGCGCACCGCCGCATAGCCGCCGAGCAGTCCCGTGTACGCGACGCGCTGGCCCGGTTCGAAGCCGGTCACCCCGGGGCCGAGCGCCTCGACGACGCCGGCGCCTTCGACACCGGGCGTGGCCGGCAGGTGCGGCAGCGGATAGGTGCCGCTACGGTGATACACGTCGAGGAAGTTCACGCCGATGGCCAGCTGGCGCACCCGCACCTCGCCGGCCA
>NZ_JBKYMO010001341.1:0-360 GCF_047302915.1 Massilia sp. CT11-108
CCCCCCCGCACCCAGCGCGGCGCGCGTACGGGACCCGGCATCGGCACGGTGCGTTCGAACGTCCAGTGTTTCAGGTCGCTCGAGCGCGCGAGGCCGATCTCGTTGCCGGCCCCTGCCACGTACGCCACCCGGTACCGGCCGCCGTCGCGCACGAGCGCCGGGTCGCGCAACATGCCGCGCGGCGGCGCATACGCTTCCGACGCCTGCGTGACGAAGGTCGTGCCGTCGTCCGAACGGAAGATGCTCAGGCGGTCCGGCAGGCCGGGCGCCACGGCGGCCATCAGCCATGTCGTGTCGGCCCGGTTCGCCCGGTCCCCGGCGCGCGCTGCCGTATCCGACGCCTGCGGAATGCCCAGCTCC
>NZ_JBKYMO010001342.1:0-359 GCF_047302915.1 Massilia sp. CT11-108
GCCCCTGGCCGCGCGCCTGGGCAGCCGGCGCACGCTGCAGCTGATGATGGCGCTCGCCTCGCTCGCATTCTTCGCCTGCGCCCTGCCCCTGTCCGTCGCCTGGTTCTTCGGCTGGCGCTTCCTGTCGGGTCTTTCGGGCGGCAGCATCATGGTGCTGGCCGCGCTGAGCATCCTGCCGCAGGTGCCGCCGGAGCGGCGCGGCGTGGCCAGCGGCGCGATCTTCCTCGGGCTCGGTCTCGGTATCGCGGCCTCGGGCACCGTCGTGCCGCTGCTGCTGAACGAAGGCCTCGCCGCCACCTGGGCCGGGCTGGGCGCGCTGTCGCTGCTGCTGACCGCCGTCAGCTGGCGCTGGTGGCGGC
>NZ_JBKYMO010001343.1:0-359 GCF_047302915.1 Massilia sp. CT11-108
GTCAGGAACAGCGCGGCACGTTCACCGTGACGAACCTGGGCAATACCGCCATCGACAGCTTCACGCCGATCATCAACAGCCCGCAAGTGGCCATCCTCGGCGTCACGCGCGTCGCGGCCCGGCCCGTGGCGCGCGGGAACGAGGTCGCGGTCGCGCCGATGATGGGCCTGCACCTCGTGTTCGACCACCGGGCCGTCGACGGCTTCCCGGCCGCGCTGTTCCTGACGGACCTGAAACGGCGGCTGGAAGCCGCGAAGGAGCTGTAATGGATGCCCGGATGGTCTTCATCGACACCGTGACCTCGTACGAGGAACAGGCGTGGAACGCGGCCCAGCTGCGCGAACCCGTCACCGAGCCGC
>NZ_JBKYMO010001344.1:0-358 GCF_047302915.1 Massilia sp. CT11-108
GTCACTTCCGGCCGGACGTCGTACAGGTACGGGGCGGAGCCGCCGTCCGGGTCGCCGGCGTGGAAACGCCAGCCATCGTCCAGCAGGATGCGCTGGCGCGGCGCGAGGCGGTCGGCCGCCTGGGCCTGGACGGCGAGCGGCGACATGGCGGGAAGCAGGGTGGCGGCAAGGGTGATGCCGAGCGTGGATACGAGCCGGCGTGCGGCCTTGCGATGCGTGTGTTGCACAGTCTCCTCCTGGTAGGCAGCTGCGCATCTTGTTATAACATTTAAAATGGTAGCGCAACCATTCGAAGTGTATGCGTGAAGGCCCGGCTGGTCAAATGCAAATGATCAATTTTCTGATTGTTTCGCCGGCG
>NZ_JBKYMO010001345.1:0-356 GCF_047302915.1 Massilia sp. CT11-108
GTACGCAGCGCCAGCGCCCGGGCGCGATAGCCGGCCAGGGCGGGCGCCGCGTACAGGTCGGGGCCGGTGACATCGTCGATCACGACCCGGCTGTCGCCGTGGATGGTCAGCTCGTGCGCGCCGTGGGCGGCGGCCGTTTCCAGCAGGGCGATCAGCGCGCGGTATTCCGCCTCGCTGCTGTTGCCGTGGCCGGCCGGATGGGCGAGTTCGATGAGATGGCCGTCCGGGCCTTCGATCCGCACGCCGATGCCGCAGCGGCCCGGGTTCGGTTTCGCGGAGCCGTCGAACCAGGCGCGCCATGCGGTTGGCTGCGCATCGCGCCGCGAGGCCGCAGCGGCTTTCGTGGAGGCGCGGGC
>NZ_JBKYMO010001346.1:0-355 GCF_047302915.1 Massilia sp. CT11-108
GTGCGCCAGCCCGTCGAGCCGCGCGGCGACCTGGCGCACGGCATCGTCGCCCGCCTCGATGCCGAGCAGGTCGGCCACTTCCTGCTGGCGTTCCAGCGCGATCAGCAGGAGGACGATCTGTTCGCCCCGCAGCGCGTCCGCCAGCACGCGGCGCAGGTGGTTCAGGTTCGGCAAACCGGTCAGCGGGTCGTGGTCGGCCAGGTAGGCAAGGCGCAGTTCGACCTGCTTGCGTTCCGTGATGTCGGTGAGGCTGTTGACGATCTGGACGGCGCCGCCTTCGCTCCCGAGCTGCGCGGCGAGCTGGATCGCGGTGCGGGTGGCGCCGCTGCCGTCGCGGATCTCCGCCTCCAGCGCA
>NZ_JBKYMO010001347.1:0-354 GCF_047302915.1 Massilia sp. CT11-108
CGACGACGGCGCGCGTGGGCGAGGTGCGCGACCTGGCGCGGCAGTTCGGCATCGAGGCCGACGATGTCGTCGTGCGCGAGGTGCGGCAAGGCATCCGCAAGGAGGAAAAGGCCGCGAACGGCGGGCCGCTGTACGAGCTGCGCTGCGACGTCCACATCAACGTCCGCAACGTCGCCAACTGGGCCGCGCTGGCCGGCGGCCTGCTCGGCAAACCGAACCTCGACGGCTTCGCGTCCGCTTTTGACCGCACCGACATGGACACCATCCACGACGAACTCGTGACCCAGGCCATCCAGGACGCGCGCCGCCAGGCCGAGGTGATGGCGGCCGCGGGCGGACGGCGCGCGCCCTGGA
>NZ_JBKYMO010001348.1:0-353 GCF_047302915.1 Massilia sp. CT11-108
TTTTGGTTTTTTTGCTTTGTGGTTGGCGTGTGGTGGGTTTCCCCGGGCGCGCGCTGGGGCCGCGGGCGGCGGGGGCGAACGTGCCGGGGGGGGGGGGGGGCGCACCGCCACCCCATGCTCCGTCTTCAGCTCCGCCCCCAGCCCCACGGCCCCCAGCCGCTGGTTATCCGTCTGATGCACCAGATGCCCGAGATTCAGCTCCGCCGTCCCCCGATGCGCCTTTGCATGCCGCTGCAACGCCACGCGCGCCTGTTCCGGCGTGTCGTCGAACACGAGCTGGCTGTACGCGCCGGCCCCGTTGCCGCTGGCCCGCATGGCCTGGCTTTTCAGGCCGGACAGCACGGCCACACGGG
>NZ_JBKYMO010001349.1:0-353 GCF_047302915.1 Massilia sp. CT11-108
CTTGGAGTCCATCAGTCCAGGCTTTGGGTCCCCCGGTCATGATTGTAGGTCCCCCGGTCATGAAGCTGGTTTTGGTCCATGGCTCACTTTTTGACACTTGTAGGTATGGTGATTCTGACCATCTTTCATTATGACATGAACCCATACTACAATGTCGGTCATGGAGGAAACTGGCCTTGAAGTTTTGGTCCCCCGGTCACAAGGCAGAACTGGAAGAGCATTTGAGTCCCCCGGTCACCAGGCAGACTGAGAGTAGAGGTTTGGTCCCCCGGTCATGCAGCAGACCTAGAGAAAAGGTTTGGTCCCCCGGTCATGAGTATCTTAGTCCCCCGGTCATCCAGCAGACCTAGGAG
>NZ_JBKYMO010001350.1:0-350 GCF_047302915.1 Massilia sp. CT11-108
CGCCACGTTCCGTCCGGACGCGTGCCCTACCGCTCGGACTCGCCGCTGTTCACGCCGTTGCCGCTCGACCTGATCGCGGAACCGCCGGTACTGGTCGAAAAAGTGGAAGCCAGCTGACCGGGAGCCGCCGCTCCACGTACTTCAAACCGGGCGGCGGCCACCGCCCGGCCATCTTCTCCCACCAGCTTCACTTCATGCTCGCCCGGAAGCGGTGCCCACGTGGCACTCCGGTCGGCCGGGCCGGCATCCGCGCCATCGAGTTCCCAGCGCAGGCCCGCGCCGCCGTAGGCGCGCAGGCTCACGCGCTGCAGCGGTGCCGGGATGTCCGGATCGAGCGCGATGACACTGTC
>NZ_JBKYMO010001351.1:0-350 GCF_047302915.1 Massilia sp. CT11-108
GGCCGCGCGCTTCGATCCCGTGCCCGGCACCCGGCTGCCGCTCGACGCCGTGCTGCGCGACGATGCCGGGCAACCCGTCCGGCTGGCCGCGTTGTTCGACCGTCCGGTGGTGCTGGTGCCCGGCTATTACACGTGCCCGAACCTGTGCAGCACGGTGTTCGAAGGCGTGCTGCAGGCGCTCGCGCTGTCCGGGCTCGCGGCCGGGGACTATCGCCTCGTCGGCCTCTCCATCGATCCGCGCGACGGCGCCGCCGCGGCCGCGGAGAGAAAGCGGGGGGGGGTGTGTTTTTCACATCTCCGAGCCCCCGCGACGGAGCGGCAGGGGGGGGGGGGGGGGGGGGGTGGTGAAA
>NZ_JBKYMO010001352.1:0-349 GCF_047302915.1 Massilia sp. CT11-108
CACACGTCTCGACCCCTTGAATTACGCGCCCGGATTTGCCTAAGCGCCTTCTATGAGTCAAGAACCAACTATTCCAACAGTTGGACAACCTTCCGCGATCCGTCCCCCCATCGCATCATACGACGGTGCAGGAATATTAACCTGCTTCCCATCAGCTACGCATCTCTGCCTCGCCTTAGGGGCCGACTCACCCTGCTCCGATGAACGTTGAACAGGAAACCTTGGGCTTTCGGCGAGAGGGCTTTTCACCCTCTTTATCGCTACTCATGTCAGCATTCGCACTTCCGATACCTCCAGCATCCTTTACAAGACACCTTCTCAGGCTTACGGAACGCTCTCCTACCATATG
>NZ_JBKYMO010001353.1:0-347 GCF_047302915.1 Massilia sp. CT11-108
GCAGGCACTGACGGCCGGCGTCACGCTGGACACGCAAACCGGCGTGAAGGACGGCGTGCCGTACATGGCGCTGCCGGCCGCCAGCCTGGCTCCGGGCCAGAGCGTCACCTTGACGACCACTTTCTCCAACCCGAACAAAGTCGGCATCGCCTACACGCCGGCCCTCTTCAGCATCCAGTAAAGGACCTGACCATGTTTCGATTCAAGCACTTCTTATCCTGGCTGGCACTCGCGGCCGCGCTGACCGGCACCTGCGGCCAGGCGGCGGCCACCCCGCTCTATCACGTCGACATCGACACGGCGTCGCTGGGTTCGGGGCCGGCTTTCCTGGAGCTGTACTTCCTGGG
>NZ_JBKYMO010001354.1:0-347 GCF_047302915.1 Massilia sp. CT11-108
AATGATACGGCTACCACCGACTTAAACACCTATCTATTCTTCGGCAGCGTCTGATGTGTATAATACACAGGCGCCAGCGCACCCGCCGGCGCAGGCGCGCCGCGCGACTGCAGCGTCTGCAGGGAGTACAGGAAGGCTTCGCCGTGCATGTCCTCATGCGCCAGTGCCAGACGATACGGATACAGCGCGAGGTCGTCGTCGGCCTCGTGCGCGAGGCGGTCGAGGATGCGGTCGAGCACCTCGTGGCAATAGGTTTTCACCGCACCCGGCGGCGGCAGGTCGAGCGTCCAGCGCGCGCCGTGCGGGACGGTGCCGGAATCGAACCAGTCGTCGCCGCGCGCCAGCAG
>NZ_JBKYMO010001355.1:0-347 GCF_047302915.1 Massilia sp. CT11-108
CGTCCACCTTGCCGCCCGCGCCCAGTGCCAGGTTGTCGTTGCTGGCGACGATGATGCCGTTCGGCGCCGTCGCGGCCAGGATAGGTTCCCCGCCCCCCGCCGCGCCTTCCGCGACGTTGCTGCCGGCGTGCCACCGTTTCAGCTTGTCGACGAGGGCGGCAAGGCGCCGGCCCGTCGGCTCGTCGTCCGTATGGACGGCCGCCAGCTTGCCCACTTCGTCGAGGATGCCCTGCATGACGTCGGCCAGGCCCGCCAGTCCGGCGCGGTCGAGCTGGCCACCTTCCGCCTGCGGGCTCGCCTCCGCGCTGATCAGGACGCCCTGGGCGCCGCGCACGGCCACCGACAGG
>NZ_JBKYMO010001356.1:0-347 GCF_047302915.1 Massilia sp. CT11-108
GCCTATGCCGGCCTGGCCGCTTCCCTGCTGCTGCGGCGCAAACGCACGCGCACGGCGGCCGGCACGCCCTACTGGCTGCTGTCGCTCGCGGCGCTGACCGGAGCCGCGTGGCTGTTCGCCTGGCCGGGCGGCGCATCGGACGCCCTCGTCGGCGTCTGCTTCCTCGCGGGCTGCGCGATGTCAGCCGTGAACGGCATGCTGTACCGGATCGTCCCGTTCCTCGTGTGGCACCACCTGCGCGCCGGCCTGCCGCCGCACGTGCCGGTGCCGAAGTTCGCGGAACTCATCGCCCCGAGCCGCCTGCGCACGCAATGCCGCTGGCACGCCGCGGCCGTCGCGGTGCTGCT
>NZ_JBKYMO010001357.1:0-347 GCF_047302915.1 Massilia sp. CT11-108
GATGACGTCGGGGACGCTGATCGCGCCGCACAGCAGCGACCAGTCGGGCGGCGCGCTCGGGCAGGAATCCGCCGACGCGGCGCTGCTGGACGACTGCACCACGTCGTTCGCCCAGCAGCTCGGCGCGCCCGTGCTGGCGGAGGTACTGGCCGAGCGCCTGCACCACATGCTCACCGACGTGCTGGGCGCCGCGTCCGACGCATTCCCCCCGCGGCCGCCCGGCCCCGCGCCGGTCCATTTTCCCACCCTGTCCCATTGAAAGAGGTTCACATGAAAGATCAACCATCGAACGCATGCACGGGCATGCGCGTGCTGCCGAAGGTCGTCACCATCACGCGCCGCGGCTT
>NZ_JBKYMO010001358.1:0-346 GCF_047302915.1 Massilia sp. CT11-108
CGACTGCACCTGGATAACACCTTGCCCCGTGACCCGAATTAAAAAAATGAGCTGAACCAATGGAAGGCCGTCTGCTCGCGCGACCAGATCGTCCCGGACACCGGGGTCGCCGCCCTGCTGACCGTTCATGCCGCGGAACGCGGCCTGGGTCTGGGCGGTGCCTGCGGCGTAGTCGGCGATCTCGATCTCGGGCCAGAGGGTGGACGACCCCTCGACGAGCAGCTCGGTGCGGAAGAAGCCGGGAACGACCGTCATCGACGAGATGCCGAAGGGCTCGAGCTCGGGGGCGAGCGACTCGGCCCAGCCCTCGAGCGCGAACTTCGAGGCGGCATAGGCGGACGTGAAC
>NZ_JBKYMO010001359.1:0-344 GCF_047302915.1 Massilia sp. CT11-108
TCGAACGACCAGTTCACCGCGCCGATCAGGTTCACGCCGCGCCGCGCGGCCAGGTCGTACTCGCGCGCGATCGACGCCGCCGTGTAGCTGGCGTACAGCGTGCCGTTGCGGTAGGCGTTTTCCGGATTGGTCTGCATGCCGCAGGCGGCACAGCCTTCCGGGTCGGATTCGCCGACGATGACGGGGATGTTTTTAAGTTCCGGGTATTTTTCGACGAGCGCGAAGCCTTCGTCGAGGTGACGGAAATGCGTGCCCATGCCCATGCGGACGATGCCGTCGACGACCTTCGGCGCGCCCTTGGCGTGGAACGCGACGAAGTCCAGCGGCGTGCCGGTCTTGCCGGT
>NZ_JBKYMO010001360.1:0-343 GCF_047302915.1 Massilia sp. CT11-108
TGCTCATCGCTCAGCTTAGCTATTTCACCTAGCATAATCAGTCTGTTGGTGTCGTAACTATCGAGGGTTATCGGTGATTCGTCCCGGCGGACCTGTGCAACGCGCCCGCTCCGCACCACCCATCACACAACGAAAGCCGACTCCCCACACAAGGCGGGGTCGGCACGGAGCAAGTTTGGTTCCCTCATTGCGCCACAGGACGCAGCGGCATGAGTGAACTCATGCCCATGTACGTTGCGCATGGGATACCAGCTCTTGCCGCTCAGGACACAATTCCACGAGGAATTTATACGAACGACACGCCGCCCCATAACTGACCAAAGCCACATCGTTTAACCTAGTC
>NZ_JBKYMO010001361.1:0-341 GCF_047302915.1 Massilia sp. CT11-108
GCGATCTACGACAGCCAGGCCATTCGCGGCTTTGTCGGCATCGACCTGACGCACGAGTCGGCGCCGGACGCGACGACACTTCTCAAGTTCCGCCGTCTGCTCGAGAAACACAACCTGACGCGCAGGATCTTCGATGAAATCAACGGGCACCTGGCCAGCCGTGGCTTGATGATGCGCGAGGGGACCATCGTCGACGCGACCCTGATCGCGGCGCCTCCCTCGACCAAGAACCGCGACGAAAAACGCGACCCGGAAATGCATCAATCGAAGAAGGGCAAGAACTGGTTCTTCGGCATGAAGGCCCATATCGGCGTCGATGCCAAATCCGGCCTGACGCATAC
>NZ_JBKYMO010001362.1:0-341 GCF_047302915.1 Massilia sp. CT11-108
GGCTGCGGTCCGTGGTCAAGGACCAGGGGGCGCTGGCGCATCTCGAGGAAATGCTGGGGGTACCGCCGGCGGGGTAAACTCTCCGCACCATGGACTTCAAACGATTGAAAACCTTCGTCCGCGTGGCCCGCACGCTGAACTTCAGCGAGGCCGCGCGGCAAATCCACCGCACGCAATCGAGCGTCACGGAACAGATCCAGGCGCTGGAGGCCGACCTCGGCGTGCCCTTGTTCGACCGCTCGAACCGCAGGCTCGCGTTGACGGACGGGGGCGCGTGCCTGCTCGATTACGCGGACCGGCTGATCCGCCTGGCGGACGAGGCGCGCGCCGCCGTCCTCGCC
>NZ_JBKYMO010001363.1:0-341 GCF_047302915.1 Massilia sp. CT11-108
ACGTTGGCCACGCCCATCGGCGTCTTGCCGTGCACGGTCTGGCCGTCGATGCGGCCCTCTCCCGTCACCACGAGGTCCGCGTCGCGCACGGCCGCATCGAGCCCGACGGCATCGAGCACGATCTCGATTCCGGGTTTCAGCTGCCCTTCGAGGAACACGACCATCGCCGCCGCGATGCCGCCGCCGGCGCCCGCGCCCGGGCTTTGCGCGATATCCTGGCCGAGGTCGCGCCGGATCACGTCGGCGTAATGCGCAAGCGCGGCGTCGAGCTGCGCGACCATTGCCGGCGTTGCGCCCTTCTGCGGGCCGAACACGGCGGACGCGCCGCGCGGGCCGGTGAG
>NZ_JBKYMO010001364.1:0-340 GCF_047302915.1 Massilia sp. CT11-108
TGGCGCGCCTATCCTTCGCCGAACCGCGGACGCTCGACCCGGACGTCATGCGCCGCCACCTCTTTTCCGACGACCTGCCCGATGCCGACTATGCCCGCTTCGAGCGCCGCGTGCAGGGCGAGTCGCGCCACGTGGGCATCGAACTGCAGGGCTGGCGGCCGTTCGCGCCGATGCCCTGGCAGGCGCCGCCCATGTTCGTGCTGGGCGGCCAGGACGACCGCTTCATCCGTCCCGACGCCGTGCGCGGCACCGCGACCTACTACGGCGTGAAACCGCACCTCGTGCCGCAGCTGGCGCACGCGCTGATGCTCGATCCGCACTGGGAAGGCGCAGCCCGGCC
>NZ_JBKYMO010001365.1:0-338 GCF_047302915.1 Massilia sp. CT11-108
GGCCCGTGCCGCTACGCAGGCTGACGGCAGGCTGCGTGCTGCTGGCCGTCGCGGGCGCCGCGCTCATCGTCGTGCACGCGCGCTGGCTGGCCGCTGCCACGGCCCCCAGGCGGCTTGCATGGCATCGCCCGATCCGCTCGAGCGGCGCTGGTTCGTGCTGTCGAACGGCGAGCGCATCATTGATGCGGCGGGCAACGCGTTCAGCTGGGTGTTCGACGACGTGCAGGGCAACGCGGAAGGCATCGTCGCGCGCACGTTCCCGACAGGCTCGCCCACCCTGGCGACGGCGCCCGGCGCGCCGATGCAGCAAGGGATGGGCTGGTGGCCGCGGGCGGGCC
>NZ_JBKYMO010001366.1:0-338 GCF_047302915.1 Massilia sp. CT11-108
CGCTCGGAGGATGCGGCAGCGGCATGCGGCTGCGTGGCGACATGCGCGGCCACGGGCTGGACGAGCGCGAACAGCGCGGCGCAGGCGATAGCGACCAGGGTCGCGCGGGACGACGTCATGGGAACGCCTCGATCAGGCGCCGCCGAGCGCGGCGAGCTTCTGGCGCAGCACTTCGTTTTCCGTCATCAAGGTGGCGACGCGGTCCTTCAATTCCCCGACCTGGGCCCGCAAGGCCTTCACCTGGTCTTCCGGCGAATCCGGCACGACTTCCTTCTTCGGCTTGGCGCCCGCCTTCTGTTCGCGCACATGGCGCGCGGCCTGCTGCAGCTCCTTGCGCC
>NZ_JBKYMO010001367.1:0-337 GCF_047302915.1 Massilia sp. CT11-108
GCGCTGGCGCGCGAAGCCCGCGTGTTCGGCCGCGAAGCCGAGCAGGCCCGGGGGCAGCGGGTGCAGGTGCGAGGGATCGAGATAGAAGCTGGTGGCGCCGACCGTCAGGTTTTCCGGGTTCGGCGTCTCCATGACGAGCAGGCCGCCCGGACGCAGTGCGCGCAGCGCTTCGGCGATCAGTTCGCGCACGAGGTCGAACGGCAGGTGCTCGACGAGGTGGAAGGCCGAGACGAGCGCCAGGCTGGCGTGGGGGGGGGGGGGGGGGGGGGGCGGGCGGCGCGGGGGGGGGGGCCGCCGAGGAGGGCCCGGCGCAGCACGAGGGGTGGGGGGGGGGGGG
>NZ_JBKYMO010001368.1:0-337 GCF_047302915.1 Massilia sp. CT11-108
GCCACCAGCCCTTCGCCACGACCGCGACGCCGGCGCCCGCACCGGACAACGGCGCGAGCGCGGACGATACGTCGACGACGTGCTCGACGCCCGGCAGCGCCGCCACCTTGCCCGCATCGAACCCCGCGACACCTGCGCCCAGCACGGGCGCCATGCGCAGCGCCGCGTACAGCAGGCCTTCCGGCCGCACGTCGATGCCGAACACCGCGCGCCCGTTGACCTTCGATGGCGCGTCGCGCCGCGGCACCGGCTTGCCGATCAGGCGGAAGTCCGCGGGCGTCTTAAGGCGGACGTCGTCCGCATCGATGTCGCCGCCCAGCGCAGCCGCGCGCTGCGC
>NZ_JBKYMO010001369.1:0-337 GCF_047302915.1 Massilia sp. CT11-108
CTTCCAGCGCGGCGGCCAGCTGCAGCGCCATGCGCCGGCTCGCGCCGCCGAACGTTACCGTCTGGCGCAGCACGGGGTGGCCGTAGGTCAGCGTGCCCGTCTTGTCGAACACGACGTGCGTCGCACGGCCCAGTGTTTCCAGCACATGCGGCTTGACGGCCAGCGCGCCTCTACGCAGCAGGCGGTCGGTGGCGGCGGCGATCGCGGTGCTCGTCGTGTCGTGTCCGTGCGCGCTGTCGCTGGCGACGCCGACGGTGCGGACGTGTATAGCTTGCCAGGAGCGGGTCGAGAAGGAACAGCGGACGGGCCGTGGGCCGGGCATGTAATACCTTGGCTT
>NZ_JBKYMO010001370.1:0-337 GCF_047302915.1 Massilia sp. CT11-108
GTGCCAGAAGGTAAAAAATAAACCCCACGCCCCCCTAAAAAAACGGTAAAAAATAAGGGAGGGGAAATAAGGGACCCACCACCACCCCCCCCGCCCGCCGCAGCCCATTATTATAAAAATCAACACCAACCTCCATCAGCAGCACAAGAATAGGCCTCCGAAGAGGATGAACAAAAACAACAAGAGCAAGCTCAAGCAGCAGCACAAGCACAGGCAGCCCAAGAGCAGGCTCAAAAAGAACAAGACCAAGCGCCCGCAGCACCAGCACAGGCGGCAGCAGAGCAGGAGGAAAAAAAAAAAGAGGAGGAGCCGGCGGCAGGGGCGGGCGGGGCGGGGG
>NZ_JBKYMO010001371.1:0-336 GCF_047302915.1 Massilia sp. CT11-108
GCGCGGCGGGCATCGCGGCCGCGTTCAACACGCCGCTCGGCGGCGTCATGTTCGCCATCGAGGAACTGGCGCGGGCGCCGGAACAGCGCTCCAGCGGCCTGATCATCGCAGGCATCGTGCTGGCGGGCCTCGTCGCCGTTTCGGCACACGGCAACGGCGCGTATTTCGGCGTCATCCACGCACCTGCAATCGGCATGGACCTCCTGCTGCCGGGCCTGCTCGTCGCCGTGCTGTCCGGCCTGGCCGGCGGGCTGTTCTCGCGCCTGATGATCGCGTCGCTGTCCGGTGCCAGTCCCGACCGCGTCAGCCGCTGGCGCGCACGCCGGCCCGTGCTGT
>NZ_JBKYMO010001372.1:0-335 GCF_047302915.1 Massilia sp. CT11-108
GTCTCGGGCGCCAAGCCGGCCGCGCAGGCGCGCTCGTTCGTCAGCGGCCTGCTCGTCGGGACGGAGTTCGTCGCCGCGGTCGGACTGACGGGTGGCGTCGTACCCCCGACCTGCATCGGCTCGCCCGTGCTGCGGGCCCGCTACGCGCGTGCGGCCGGCCATTTCGGCACCACGCTGGCCGGCCTCGATCCTGACCGCGTGTATTGCGCCGCGCTGGCGCGCTTCCTCGACCGGATTCCTTCATGAATTTTGCCTTGCCCCTCGTTGCGATCCTCCGAGGCCTCGATCCCGCCGACGCCGGTGCCGTCGGCCGCGTGCTGTTCGACGCCGGCTGG
>NZ_JBKYMO010001373.1:0-335 GCF_047302915.1 Massilia sp. CT11-108
AGCCGGATGAGCCGGACCCGCCGGCGGACGAGACGGAGCAGAACCGGACGGACGAGCGCATCCGCGTCGACGGCCGCTGCATCGACTCGATCCGCGCCCACGCGGAGGGCCTGCTGCCCGTCGAACTGAAGCTGCGCCACCACGTCGACGAATTGCACGCTCTCGCGGCCGGGATCGCGACGCGGCGGCGCGAAGGCGTCGCCTCCTTCGACGACGAAGCGGCGCGCCTCGAGCTCGCGTGCGCCCAGCTGGCCACGGGGCTGGAAAACACGGGCAAGGAATTGCATGGCGTGCGCGCGCGCCTGTTCGAGGCCGTGCTGGAAACGGCGCTGGTG
>NZ_JBKYMO010001374.1:0-334 GCF_047302915.1 Massilia sp. CT11-108
GCCCCGGCGCGGACGCGCGCCTGGGCCATCTGGGCATCGTCCTCGGCGACCCACAGGGTGCCGCAGCGGACGTGTTCCGCGAGGCCGGCGCGGGTGGACAGGTATTCGTCCCAGCGCGCCAGCGACAACAGGCACAGGTCGAGTTCATCGTCCGTCTCGTCGAGCGCGACGAGGTGGCCCATGCCGGCCGCCGTCACGCCGTTGCCTGGGTGGTTCGCATCGACGAGCAGCACGTCGCGCCCGAGCGCCTGCAGCTCCGCCGCGCATGCCGCGCCGACGATGCCGGCGCCGACGACGATCACGTCCGGATGCTTCACGCCAGCGCGGGCAGGGC
>NZ_JBKYMO010001375.1:0-332 GCF_047302915.1 Massilia sp. CT11-108
CCTTCCAGCACCGCCAGCGCGCCGCCCGTGTGGTCCGTGTCGCCATGGCTGACGACGATCCCGTCGAGCGTGGCGATGCCGCGCATCCGCAGGTACGGCAGGATCACGCGGCTGCCGCCGTCCGCGCCCGGGGCGTACGCGGGGCCCGTGTCGTACAGCAGGCGGTGCCGCTCCGTTTCGACGAGCAGCGCCATGCCCTGCCCCACGTCGAACGCGGTCACGCGAAAGGTGTTGTCGCGGGGATGGTCCGGGAGCTGCAGCAGCATCGGCAGCAGCGCGACGGCCCCGGCCCAGCGGTGCGGCCAGCCGCGCGGCATCAGCAGCCACAGGAT
>NZ_JBKYMO010001376.1:0-332 GCF_047302915.1 Massilia sp. CT11-108
TGACCGAACGCCGCCCGGTCGCTGCGCACGCGGCGTTCGGTCACGGGGCAGCCCCGGTTCGCGTTCTGCGGCATCGGCCAGTGCCAGGAATGCCGCGTGACCGTCGACGGCTGCGCCAACCAGCTGGCGTGCAGGACGATCTGCGCGGACGGCATGACCATCGACACGGGAGGCGACTGGTGAAGAACGTATTGCACATCGTCGGCAGCGGTCCAGCGGGACTGTCCGCGGCACGGACCGCCCTCGACGCCGGCGCAAGGATCTGCCTGATCGACGACAATCGTGCGCCGGGCGGCCAGATCTGGCGCGGCGGCCCCGCGCGCTGGACCGAC
>NZ_JBKYMO010001377.1:0-332 GCF_047302915.1 Massilia sp. CT11-108
GCGCTGCGGCCCCTGGTCATCGTGGGGCTCGGCTGCGTGCTCGGGTTTCCGCTGCTCAGCTCGATCGCGATGCGCAGCGTGCCGGCGTCGCACGGTGCCGTGCTGGCGGGGATGCTGCCGCTGGCGACCGCGCTGTACGCGGCCCTTCGGGGCTACGAGCGGCCATGGAACCGGTTCTGGCTCGTCGCGCTCCTGGGTTCCGGGCTGGTCGTCGCGTTCGCGCTGAGCCAGGGCGGCGGCGCGCTGCAGGCGGCCGATGTACTGATGTTCGGCGCCATCGTCTCCGCCGCGGCCGGGTATGCGGAAGGCGGCCGCCTGGCGCGCACGCTGGG
>NZ_JBKYMO010001378.1:0-331 GCF_047302915.1 Massilia sp. CT11-108
GGCGCCGGACCGTCCGGCGCTGGCCGGCGACGGCGCTCACCGTCACGGGCACGGCATCGGCGCCGTCGACGCGCAGGGCCGTCCCGTCCCCGACGCCAACCTGCACGTGACGTTCGACCTGGCCGGCCCGGGCGCCATCATCGGCGTCGGCAACGGCGACCCGAACTCGCACGAGTCCGAGAAGGCGCCCGAGCGCAACCTGTACAACGGCCTCGCCCAGGTGATCGTGCAAAGCCGCCGCGCCGGCCAGGTCGAACGTCACGTGCAGGTTGGCGTCGGGGACGGGACGGCCCTGCGCGTCGACGGCGCTCACCGTCACGGGCACGGCATC
>NZ_JBKYMO010001379.1:0-330 GCF_047302915.1 Massilia sp. CT11-108
CCACGGCGCCGGCGCCAGCGCGAAATCGGCCGGCGCCTTGCCGACGAGGACCGCGATCGCGTGCTCCAGCTGCGCGCGCTGGCGGGCCAGCGTGAGGTCGTCGCTCTGCGCGCTGGCGAGCTGGGTCCGGGCCTGGTAGACGTCCGAGTGCGGCACGATGCCCACGTCGAAGCGGTTCTGCGTGATCTTCAGCACGCGCTGGTAGCCTTCGATGGTGGTGGCCAGCAGCGCGCGCTGGGCGTCGACGGAGCGCAGCGAAAAATAGTCGGCCGCCAGTTCGCCCTGCGCGGACAGGCGTGCGGACGCCAGGTCGGCCGCGCTGGCCTGGGC
>NZ_JBKYMO010001380.1:0-329 GCF_047302915.1 Massilia sp. CT11-108
ACGGCCAAGGCCACGGATCTGGCCGGTAACACCAGCGCCGCCTCGCCGGCGCAGGGCGTCACGATCGACACCAGCGCACCGGCCGCATCGTCGACGCCGGTGCTGGACGCCGCCAGCGACACGGGCGTATCGAACAGCGACGGCATCACGGCCGCCACCACGCCGACCTTCACGGGTACGGCCGAGGCGGGTGCCACGGTCGACCTGTACGAAGGCAGCACGCTGCTGGGCAGCGCCGTCGCCACCGGCGGCACCTGGAGCATCGCCAGCGCGGCACTGGGCGCGGGCCAGCACACGGTGTCCACGATCGTGACGGATGCCGCCGGCAA
>NZ_JBKYMO010001381.1:0-328 GCF_047302915.1 Massilia sp. CT11-108
CGCACGCGCGCGGCCACGCTCGTGCGCTCGGCCTGCGCGAGGCGTTCGTCGAGCAGGCGGAACAGGCCTTCCGCCGCGAGCGGGTTCGCGGTCGGAATCGGCGCCGTGATGTCGGCATTGGCGAATTCGACCGCGTTCGCGGGCGCGCCGAAACGCACGGGGCACCCATACTTTCGCACGTACGGCGCCGTGTCGAGCGGGGCCGGATACGCGTATTCGACGAGCGCCGGCTTCAGGTCGGGCTTGCTGCCGACGAAGCGCAACGTCGCCAGCAGCAGGTTCCAGGTGAAGTCGTAGCGCGCCTGCGGCACGGCGCGCGCGCCGCCGA
>NZ_JBKYMO010001382.1:0-328 GCF_047302915.1 Massilia sp. CT11-108
GATCACGCAGCGCGGCCAGGCGCTCGAGGTAGTCGTTGCGCTGCGTGATCAGGGCCGGCAGCGGCGCCAGGATGGCCGTGGTGGCCGTGAGCTTGCGCGTGACGTCGGCGCGCCCGTTGCCGGCGAGGGTCTGGACCAGCTGCGCCGAGCTCCAGAATGCGTGATCGTTCAAGGTGGTGGAGGTGCGGATGCCCAGCTGGACGTCGAACTCGCGCGCCAGCAGGCCGATCACGATGCGCCAGCCCGGCTCGGCGTGGCCGTCGGCCAGCGTGGCCGCCTGCAACAGGGCGTTGTCGGCGTCGCGCTGCAGGCCCAGCTGGTGCTGCAC
>NZ_JBKYMO010001383.1:0-328 GCF_047302915.1 Massilia sp. CT11-108
CCTGGCCGTAGCCGCTGACGGCGACCAGCGGCACGTCCGCCATGCCGGGCAGCGCGCGCAGGCGGCGTGCCAGCTCGTGGCCGTCGAATTCGGGCAGGCCGATGTCGAGCACGCACACGTCCGGGTGCCGCTCGGCCGCGTACGCGAGCGCCTTGCCGGGGCTGTGCCACACGGTCGCGCGGTGGCCCACGGCCTCGATGTACATGGCGAGGATCTGCGCCGCGTCCACGTTGTCGTCGACGATCAGCACTTCCAGCGCCTCGGCCGGGGCGGCGGCGCCCGTCGCCACGGGCTCGGCGAACGCGTCGTCGGTGTCGCTGGCGAGGCG
>NZ_JBKYMO010001384.1:0-326 GCF_047302915.1 Massilia sp. CT11-108
CTGCTCGCCCTGCTGCCCGCGATGCCGGCCGAAGCGGCGGCGCGCCTGTCGGACTGCCAGGCCGCGCACGAAGCGCTCGAACCCGTGGTGATGGAATTGCAGCGCCTTGCCGGCGCGTCCGGCACCTTCGGCATGACGAAGACCGATCCCGCCAGGCCGGGACAGGCCCGCGTCGTCTGCGGCTACACGGTGGAACAGGTGGCGGGCCAGGCGCTGCGCACGGCCGCCGCGCTGATCGATGCGTGCGCGAGCCACGTCGCGTTCGACCTGGACGCCGCGCTGGACGACCTGCGCGACACCGCGCACCGCCACGCCATCGGCACGAG
>NZ_JBKYMO010001385.1:0-325 GCF_047302915.1 Massilia sp. CT11-108
CGAGGGCGTTGAAGTGGCGCGCGAGGTCGCCCAGTTCGTCGCTGCGCCGCGCGGGGAGGCGCAGGTCGAAATGGCCCTCGGACAGTGTCCGGCTGCCCGCCGCCAGTTGCCGGATCGGGCTGCGGAAGTGGCGCGCCAGCAGCATGGCGGCGACGGCGCTGAGGGCCACCGCGAGCGCGACGATCTGCCACAGGCTGCTGGTCAGTTGCTGCAGGAAGGCATAGCCCAGCGCGTCGCCGGGACGGGCGTCGCGGACCACGGCCAGGTAGCCGACCGTGCGGCCATTCACCTCCACCGCGCGCCGGACCGTGGCGGCGTCGGGGCC
>NZ_JBKYMO010001386.1:0-325 GCF_047302915.1 Massilia sp. CT11-108
ACCAGGTGGGGCCGGCCGTCCAGTTCCGCGAGGCGGGCGGCGATCCAGTCGACGTCCGGCCCGCTGTCGCCCGGCCCCACCTGGTCGCGGAAACCGCGCGGCACCTTCCACAAGGTCGTGTACTCGCCATCGATGCGGGTCGCGAGCAGCCCCAGGCTCACCGTGTGGCGCCGGCCGTTGATCGCGAGCGTGGCCGTGTCGTCGTCCATGCCGGTCAGCACGGCGTAGCCCACGCGGGCGCCGTCGTGCAGGCCGACGATGGCCGGCCGGTCGAGCAGGCGCAGTTCGTACAGGCCGCCGCGGCCCTGGTAGCAGCGCAGGCCGG
>NZ_JBKYMO010001387.1:0-325 GCF_047302915.1 Massilia sp. CT11-108
CTGCTGGGCGCCGCCGCCCTGCTCATGCTCGCCTTCGCATTGCCCGCCGCCACCGCGCAGGATGCCCACGCGTCCCGGTCCGCGACGGCGGCGGGCCAGGCGGCGCACGGCACCGACAACGACTCCGCCACGCGGCGCCAGCAGGCCGCCGTCAAGCACGTCAGCGACGCCGTGGGCGTCGTCCATACGATGAGCAACGAGACGGGCATGGCGGCCCTGCTGGGCCGCGGGGGGGGGCCGGGGGCGGTATAACAAAAGCCACCCCACCACACCGACCGACAACTCGAAAGGGGGGGTGTGGGGGAGTAAAAAAAATGTGGGGGGG
>NZ_JBKYMO010001388.1:0-324 GCF_047302915.1 Massilia sp. CT11-108
TGGCGCGTTTCGACGTGTTCGAAGTGGCCGAGGCCGTGGCTGCCGGTTTCCCTGGTGGACGCCTGCGCGTATGCCGTGATGCGGGCTCGCCCGATGCGGCCGGTGTGTTGCCCTGGACCTGCGAGGAGGAGGACGGCGCGCCCGTTGTCGTCAAGCTCGGCTGGCGCGCGCAAGGCGATCGCGAGACCGGTGCGCCGAAGCTGATGATGCCGCTGGCGGGAGCGGCGCCATGAACGCATTGCGCCATCAGCGTGGCCTGACGCTGGTCGAACTGATGGTGGCGCTGACGATCGGCCTCGGCATCGTGCTGATGGCCGGACGCCT
>NZ_JBKYMO010001389.1:0-323 GCF_047302915.1 Massilia sp. CT11-108
GGAGCGGTAGTTCAGTTGGTTAGAATACCGGCCTGTCACGCCGGGGGTCGCGGGTTCGAGCCCCGTCCGCTCCGCCACGGTTTAGCAGACGTAGTGTTGCCCCTGCGGGCAACACGGTTTAGGGATCGAAGGGAATCGCTTGCAAGCGATTCCGCGGCCGGCGGAACGTCGGCGAGCCCCGTCCGCTCCGCCACGAATCGCAAGCCTTGTCGGCATTCGATTTCGCGGTTGCGAAATACAAGAATTCGGAGCGGTAGTTCAGTTGGTTAGAATACCGGCCTGTCACGCCGGGGGTCGCGGGTTCGAGCCCCGTCCGCTCCGCC
>NZ_JBKYMO010001390.1:0-285 GCF_047302915.1 Massilia sp. CT11-108
CAGGGTGCCCGCGGCATCCAGCGCGCAGCGCAGCACGCGCGGGCGGTCCAGCGGCGGCTGCTGGTCGGCATGATCGACCGTGCCCCACACGGACCACTGGCCCCAGATGTCCTGCAGCGCGATGCCGTAGCGCAGGGCGAGGCCGGCCGCCGTCAGCGGCAGCACGAGGGAGGAATCGACGGCCGAGTGGCGCGTCGTTTCCTTGTCCTTGGCGTTGTTGGCGAGCGTGATCGGGGCGAGGCCGCCGCTGGGGCGCGGGCGCATGATGGCGTCGGCGCCCCCGGG
>NZ_JBKYMO010001391.1:0-323 GCF_047302915.1 Massilia sp. CT11-108
GTGCGGGACCGTCCGCGCAGGCGAGCGCCAGGCAGTGGGCGGACAGCGCGGCCAGCGCCAGCTTGGCGAATTCCACGGGCTGCAGGTCGAACACGCCCGTCTCGTCGCCGTACGCCACCTGCAGCAACAGCGCGAGCAGCGCGGCGCCGGTCAGCAGCAACAGCGCCAGCTCGATGCGCGCCTGCGGCAGCGGCCGCGCCGGACGCACGACGCTTGTCAATGTCGCGGCGCCGGCGCCCAGCGCGAACAGCGCCGCCGTCTTGTGGAAATGGCGCAGCCAGGCGGTGTCCGGTGCGCCGAGTCCCAGGTCCAGCTGGGCGAGC
>NZ_JBKYMO010001392.1:0-322 GCF_047302915.1 Massilia sp. CT11-108
TGGGCTGGTATATGTGTATACCCGACCGGGGCGGCGCGCCCGCACGCGACTACGGCCACGCGCCGCCCGGCGTGAACGACACGATCACCGCGTTGTACCGGGGCCCGGCAGGCGACGTCTGGGCCGCCGGCTTCGGCGGGCTGTGGACCGTGCGGCCGGACGGCTCGGGATGGCGCCGCCTGCATCCCGGCATCGATGGCCCGGCCACCACCTACGCGATGGCGCAGGACAGCGCCATCCACAACGTGCCGGCGCGGCGTCGCGGCCTGGCGCGAGGGACGGTGGATCGCCGGGGGCGGCATCGCGGCACTCGAGACCTACG
>NZ_JBKYMO010001393.1:0-321 GCF_047302915.1 Massilia sp. CT11-108
GCCGACGTGTGCACGGCCGTCGCGTTCGCGCGCGACCACGGCCTGCCGCTGGCCGTGCGCGGCGGCGGCCACAACATCGCCGGCAATGCGATCTGCGACGACGGGCTCGTGATCGACCTGTCGGGGATGCGGAGTGTCCACGTCGACCCGGACGCCTGCCTCGCGTACGTCGACGGCGGCGCGCTGCTGGCCGACGTCGACCACGAGACGCAGGCCTGCGGCCTCGCCGTCCCGCTCGGCATCAACTCGACGACGGGCGCGGCGGGCCTGACATTGGGCGGCGGCTTCGGCTGGCTGTCGCGCATGCTGGGGCTCACGGTG
>NZ_JBKYMO010001394.1:0-320 GCF_047302915.1 Massilia sp. CT11-108
GCGCAGCACGACAGCCGCCTGCACGAGCACGAACATCGCGGTCTCGCCGCGGCCGGCCTTCAACGGACGGCCCGTGTGGCCCAGCGCCGTGCGGGTGATCATGCCCATGATCAGGCCCGCGAGCGCGCCGACCGTCAGCACGTGCAGCGCGGCGCTGCCCGTGACGACGCCGTACTGCGCCAGCGCCAGCAGCAGGAAGCCGAACGGGATCCAGAAGTACGACACGTGCAGGATCCACAGCAGCGGGTTGCGCCACGTGCGCCACGGCTGCCAGCCGAGCAGGCGCATGGCCTGGCCGACGGCGGCGAACAGCGCGAGGC
>NZ_JBKYMO010001395.1:0-319 GCF_047302915.1 Massilia sp. CT11-108
GTCTGCAGCACGACGGCCGGCGTGGCGTCGAGCGCGAGGCCGAAGCCCTGGAACAGGCTCTGGCGCAAAGTCAGTTCGACGCCGGAAATGGCGGCGGCAACACTGCCCGGCTGCAAAGGCAAGCACAGTTGCGCGGGCTCGGCCATGATGGTGCGCGCGCCCTGCGCCAGCAGGCTTTTCACGATGCCTTGCAGCCAGTCGCGCTCGACCACCGCGATGGGCCGCATGCCGTCGGGCTGCTCGGGCGCGGCCACGAGGACGGCGTCCATCGGATCGCCCAGGATGTGTTCTTCGACGAGGCCCGGCAGCGCGGCCTTCA
>NZ_JBKYMO010001396.1:0-319 GCF_047302915.1 Massilia sp. CT11-108
TAAAACAAATGGCGGCGGGGGCCTGTGCCGTTTGGGCGGTCAGGTCGAGGGTTTTTTTGTGGTCACGGGGGTTTATGGGCTGCGGGTGCTGGGCAGCGGCGCGGCGGCCCAGCAGGCCGAGGACGGCACCGCGCGGATGCCCTGCACGCGCTGCCCTTCTCCGCCGGTCACCACATCTACACCGTCGACGTGACGGACCATGCGGCACTGGCCGCGGCCGCCTTTGATTTCATCGCGCGTGAAGGCGGCGCCGACGTCGTCATCGCCAGCGCCGGGGTCTCGGCCGGGACGCTGACGGAACGGCCGGATGACCTTGCCG
>NZ_JBKYMO010001397.1:0-319 GCF_047302915.1 Massilia sp. CT11-108
CGTCGCACCTGCAGGTGCCCGCGCGCCGCGGCGACGTGGCGCTCGTGCCGACTGCGCGCGGCCTGTACCGCCTCGCCATCAATCCGGTCAGCGAGACCTGCCGCACGGAGGCCGTGCTGGCCGCGCCGGTCGTCGCCGCGCCCGGCCTGATGCGGCGCCAGATGGGCGTCCTCGTGCGCAATCCGGGTGGCACGCTGGGCCTGTGCGGGCTCGGCGCCGACCTGTCGCCGGGGCCGCAATTCGATTGCGGCGCGCTGCCGCTGTCCGGCTGGACGCGGCCCATCGGCTACGACGGCCAGCTGTTCTGGCTGCACGGCGA
>NZ_JBKYMO010001398.1:0-318 GCF_047302915.1 Massilia sp. CT11-108
CCAGGCCGTGTAAAAACGCGAAACCGAAGCCTGGGAGCTCGGTTACACGAGCCAGGACTAATTGCAAAGCATCGGAAAGCGCCGCGAGACGCCCCAGCTTCTTTTCGGTGTTTTCATCGGGGTTGGCAGGAAACCCGCCCAGAGCCTCTGGTATAACTGCGGATAGCGGGCAAACGCCCTGATCGCATTCATCATGCTCGCCATGCCCAGAATCGCCATCAAGCGCCTGAAATTATAGGCGAGCACATGCAGGCTCATCTCGGTCTTCACGCGGTCCAATCCCTTCGTCAGGAAGTGTGCCGATCCCATCCAGGCTTT
>NZ_JBKYMO010001399.1:0-317 GCF_047302915.1 Massilia sp. CT11-108
GCACGGCGGCCCTTCGGCGCCTCGCGCTTGCGCTGGCGGCTCGGGCCCTGGGCCGCGATCGGGATCACCGTCTTGCCGGCCGCGGGTACCATGGGTTCTGCCATGTCTCCTCCTGTGCGGATGAATTTCTGAAATAATATACCGTTGGAAACTCCACGGGTGCCGCCATGATCGACATTCACTCCCTGCTGGCCTCGCTCCCCGCACGCATCGACGCCATCCTGCGCAACGCGGCTGCCCGCACGCCAAACGCCCCGGCCCTGGTCGACGCCGGCCGCACGCTCACGTACCGCGAGCTGGCCGCGCCGTGCATCGGC
>NZ_JBKYMO010001400.1:0-317 GCF_047302915.1 Massilia sp. CT11-108
CCACCTGCGCTTCGCGAACAGCCTCGCGCTGGCGTTCCCGCCCAGCCAGATCGAGGCCGCCGCGGCGGAACCCGACGGCTACCGCCTGACGCCGAGTTTCATGGGCCTGCTGGGCGCGCACGGGGCGCTGCCGCTGCACGTGACGGAACGCCTGCTCGCGCTGCCGCAGGACGGACAGGACGCGCAGGCGGCCCGCGCCTTCCTCGACATGTTCAGCACGCGCATGCTCGCGCTGTGGTACCGCGCGTGGCAGAAATACCGCGTCGAGCACCTCGTGGCCGCCCCGCGCGACGCGTTCCTCCCGCTGTTGCTGGCGC
>NZ_JBKYMO010001401.1:0-316 GCF_047302915.1 Massilia sp. CT11-108
CCCTTCGCTCGCGCCGCGCGCGGCCGGCCCGCATGGCGTACTGCACGCGGCGCGCGCCGCGCTGCAATGGCGCTTGCTGCTGTGGTGGGCCGTGCTCCTGCTGCTGCCGACCGTCGTCGCCGCGCTGCCGGTGTGGGAGCTGCTGGCCGCCGGCCTCGATCACTCGGTGTACGCGGGACGTTTGGCGGAACGCCTCGACATGATCGCGTACGCCGACATCCTGCACGCCGCGCGCGACCAGTACGCGCCGGCGCTGGGCGCGGGCAGCCTCGTCGCGCTGGTGCTGACGTTGCTGCTGTCGCCGCTGCTGGCCGGC
>NZ_JBKYMO010001402.1:0-316 GCF_047302915.1 Massilia sp. CT11-108
GCGCAGGTGGCGCTCGCGTGGACCTTGCTGCATCCGGCCGTCACGGCGCCCGTCATCGGCGCGCGCACGCTCGCGCAGGCCCAGGACAACCTGGGCGCGCTGGACGTGAAACTGGATCCGGACCACGTGACGCGCCTAAATGCGGCCAGCCGGCCGGCGCCCATCTTCCCGCAGCGCTTTACCGAACGGCCGCTCGTCCAGCAGCTCGTGTTCGGCGGCGCGGCAGTGGAACGGCGCGGCCGGTGACGGGATCAAGCCTCCGGTTCGGCCGGTTGCATGGCGCCGCGCACGGCCGTGAGGATGGCGTCCGATGCGG
>NZ_JBKYMO010001403.1:0-315 GCF_047302915.1 Massilia sp. CT11-108
GTGGTGCAGTTCCTGCGCCTGCGCCTGGGCGCTCGCCAGCTGCTGCGCGAGGTCGGTGCCGTGCCGTTCGACGCGGGCGAGGATGTGGTGGATCTCGGCGTCGCGGCCGGCCAGCTGGTCTTCGTAGCGCAGCGCGAGCTGGCCCAGCGTGATGCCCCTGCGGGCGGAGAAGGCGGCGTCGAAGCGGGCCAACGCGTCCGGGTCGGCGGCCTTCTGTGCGACCACGGCGTAGTCGGGGCTGACGCCTTCGAGCACGTTGATCAGGCCCACCGGCGCGCCCGTGCGCAGTTGCGGATCTTCCTGCAGGCGCACGAT
>NZ_JBKYMO010001404.1:0-315 GCF_047302915.1 Massilia sp. CT11-108
GGTTCAGGCTGCGGTTCGGGCGATGCCGCGACCGGCTCCGGCTCCGGTTCGTAATCCGGCAGCGGCTGGGCGACGATTTCCTCGGTCACCGGCAGGTCGAAACCCGGTTCGATGCGGTCGGCGGGCGCGTAGGCGCTCGCTGGCGGCGGTTCGGCGACGGTGTCTTCGGCGGGCTCCGGCTCGGGCTCCGGTTCGGTCTCGGGCACCGCGTGGACGACCGGTTCCAGTTGCGGTTCGACGCGGTCCGCGGGGGCGTAGTCCGCCGCAACCGGCGCCGCTTCCTGCGCTTCCTCGGCCTCGGGCGCGCGCCGCCAC
>NZ_JBKYMO010001405.1:0-314 GCF_047302915.1 Massilia sp. CT11-108
GATGCGAACGCCGAACGCGCGGTCCCCGTCCGCATCGACGGGGGCGGCCTGCACGCCCTGCCCCCGTTGCCGGAGACCGGCTTCGGCATCGAAGCGGCCTGCCTGTACCGCGACGCGCAGCACCTCGACCACGCGTTCCTGATCGCGAAGGATGGCCAGGCGCAGCAATGGCTGCTGGGCGAGCCGGCCCGCCTCGTGCGCCACATGGCGCTGCCGCCGCACGTGAAGCATTGCCGCGTGGACGATGCGGAGGCGACGCTGTACGTGGCCGAGAGCGGCTTCGGGCTGTGGGCCTACGACGCCGCTCCGGAGAG
>NZ_JBKYMO010001406.1:0-313 GCF_047302915.1 Massilia sp. CT11-108
CCCCCCACATAAACCCCTCTATATCCGCCGGCCGCGCCATTTGTTAAAACCCCCCCGCGGCCCACGCGCGGCGCGGGTGGCACGCCATCCTCGGCGAGGCGGCGCGCGAACCGATGTTCCTGCTCCTGCTCGGCGCCGCGCTGCTCTACCTGCCGCTGGGCGAGCCGCGCGAGAGCATCTTCCTGCTGCTGATGGTCGTGCTCATGCTGGGCATGACGCTGTACCAGGAAGGGCGGACGGAACGCGCGCTGCAGGCCCTGCGCAACCTGAGCGCGCCGGCCGCGGCCGTGATCCGCGACGGCCGCCTCCAGCG
>NZ_JBKYMO010001407.1:0-312 GCF_047302915.1 Massilia sp. CT11-108
GCGCACGACGGCCGCCAGGTCCACGGGGGCGACGTCGATGCGCAGCTTGCCGGACGCGATGCGCGACACGTCGAGCAGGTCGTCGACGAGGTGTTTCAGGTGCGCGACCTGGCGCCGCATGATGCCGCGCTCGCGGCGCGAGGCGGCGTCGTCGCGCAAGTCCATCAGGTCGAGCGCGCCGGCGATGGGGGCCAGCGGATTGCGCAGTTCGTGGCCCAGCACGGCGAGGAACTCGTCCTTGGCGCGGCCGGCCTGGCGCGCCAGTTCCAGCGCGTCCTCGCGGTCCCGCTCGTGCGCCGCGCGGCGTGCGCC
>NZ_JBKYMO010001408.1:0-311 GCF_047302915.1 Massilia sp. CT11-108
TGGGGGATTAGCTCAGCTGGGAGAGCACCTGCTTTGCAAGCAGGGGGTCGTCGGTTCGATCCCGTCATCCTCCACCAACTCTCTGTTCACTGCATTTATGTAAGGCACAAGCTTTAGATAAGTGTAGTTCTCGTTCTTTAACAATCTGGAAGAAGTAAAGTTTTCTTTAAGCGTGTAGCTAACGAAAGTTAGGTGCACACTTAGGGTAGAAAATCTGTATGTATCAACAAACAAAGTAAGCTGAACTCTTGTTGTTATGACGTTCCCTGATACTCATGCAGGGGCCAACGTTATAGGGACAAGTGAATAAG
>NZ_JBKYMO010001409.1:0-311 GCF_047302915.1 Massilia sp. CT11-108
GCGGGCGCGGGCGACCCGCTCGACCTGCGCGCGCGCTTCTCCCACCCGCCGTTCGGCGCCAAGCCGTCCGATGCAAGGCGCTGGAAAGGCCAGGTGTATGCCGACCTGCGCAACACCGACCTCGCCGCCTGGAAGCAGTACGTCGATTATCCGTTCACCCTGCAGGAAGGCCGCGGCTCCGTGCGCGCCTGGCTCGACTTCGACCACGCCCGCCTGGCCGGGGGCCTGCAGGTTGGAGTTTTGAATCGGGTGGATGTGAATGCCTCTTCTTTTTCTGGGGGCGTGGGGACGCACACGCCCCGGGCGCAAAC
>NZ_JBKYMO010001410.1:0-311 GCF_047302915.1 Massilia sp. CT11-108
TTTTTTTTACCTCCCCGGGGGGGGGGCCCCGCCCCCCCGGGGCCGCCGCCCGGGTCAGCGCGGTCGATGCATCGACGGCCGCGAGGCGGGCCCGTGTCTCGTCGATCGGCGATATCTTCCCGGCCGCGACGCGCTTGCCCGCCACGTCGACGGTCCGGCGCGCGAGGTCCGTCAAGGCCTGGGCAAGTGCGAGCCGGTGTCCGGCGATCAGGACGTCATGGTAGGCTGCGATGACGTCGGCCCGGATGGCCAGCCGCTGCGCCAGCCTTCGCGCGACCCGGTGACGAAGATCGAGGTCGCCACGCGGTCGC
>NZ_JBKYMO010001411.1:0-310 GCF_047302915.1 Massilia sp. CT11-108
ATCATCTCCATGATGCGCGGCCCCACGGTCCCGTCATGGCGCGTGAAGTTATATGCCTGCGACAGCAGGAAGATCAGCGCGCCCGCGATGGCGCCCAGCACCTGCGCCACCACGCGCGTGCGGCGCGCGCCCAGCACGCGCACGAGGCCCAGCGTCAGCAGCATGCCTGCGCAGGCCGTCAGCGTCGCGCAGGCGGCGATTGTCACGTACAGGCCGAGCCAGCCGGGATGGCCCAGCACCAACGCGACGTTGGCGAACGGGCCGGCCAGGTACACGTAGGGCAGGGCGGTGGCGGCCGCGATGCCGAGCA
>NZ_JBKYMO010001412.1:0-310 GCF_047302915.1 Massilia sp. CT11-108
GGCCGGCCCGGCCAGCGTGACGCTCGACCTCGACGTCGAAGCGAGCCGCAAGGACATCGTCGTCGCCATCCTCGCCGCGCCCGGCGCCCGCGTCGCGGTGGCCGGACTGCGCATCGAGCGGCTGCAAGCGGACATACCGACATGATCAAGTATATTTCCTATGGCGACACGACCGGCTATGGGCTGGCGGGGCTCGCCTACCTGCGCGGCCTGGTGAACCTCGGGCTGGACGTCCACTGGCAGCCGATGTTCTGGGGCGCCGACGGCCTGCAGCGCTGGCTGCCGGCCATGCCCCCGCAACTGCTCGAGG
>NZ_JBKYMO010001413.1:0-310 GCF_047302915.1 Massilia sp. CT11-108
GTCGCGGCGCCGACAATGCCGATCGGAAGGGGGAAGCGCATGTCCGACGAAAAAACCGAACAACCCAGCGACAAGAAGCTGCGCGACGCGCGCCGCGACGGCGAGACGAGCAAGAGTACCGACCTGCCGTTCGCCGCGATCCTGCTGTGCGCCTGGCTGGGCTTCTCGCTCGCGGGCGGACGCATGGCCGAGCAATTGCGCCTGCTGCTGCTCGACGGACTCGACGTCAAGCGCGCGCAAAACGACCTGCGGGTGGCCGACGCGCTCGTCGCCGCGGCCACCCACGGTCTGGCCCTCGTGCTGCCGGTCG
>NZ_JBKYMO010001414.1:0-310 GCF_047302915.1 Massilia sp. CT11-108
CCTGGTTTTTTTTAAAACCCCCCCGGCGGGGCCCGCGCGCCCGCGCCCGCCAGGGAGCCCCTCGTGAGCGTGACCGCTACGCGCGCCGTCGACATTCCGGTCGACCTGGCGGCGCAGGGCCACGTCGTGCCACTCGATTTCGTCGACGTCAGGCCGCAACTCAACGGCACGCTGCTGGCCGTCCATTTCCATGAAGGCGATGCGGTTGCCCGTGGCCAGCTGCTGTTCACGCTGGACGACAGCGATGCCCGCGCCGCACTCGCCAGGGCCGAGGCCCAGGTCGGCCTGGTGCAGGCCCAGCTGGCCGACG
>NZ_JBKYMO010001415.1:0-310 GCF_047302915.1 Massilia sp. CT11-108
CCTCGCGGCTCATGCGCCAGGCCAGCGCGGCCAGCGTGACCGACAGCAGGCCAGCGAGCGCCGGCTCGCGGACGGTGCGCGCTACCTGAAGACCATCCTCGATTCGCTCGCCACGCCGCTGTGGGTGCTGGATGCGAAGCGGCGCATCGTCCTGTTCAACCGCGCCTTCCTGCAGTTCACGGGCCGGAACGAGGACGCGGTGACGGGACGGCTCGAAACGGAAGTGCTCGACCCGGCCGGCGCCGATGCGCGCGCCCGGCTGTATGCGGACAGCGCGGCCGACGGCGTGCATGCGCTGGAGGCGGAGATC
>NZ_JBKYMO010001416.1:0-310 GCF_047302915.1 Massilia sp. CT11-108
CCCTGCTCCCACCACACGGGCCGGCCGTCGATGCGGATGCGCGTGCGCTGCCCTACCTGGCCGCGCGTAAAACGTTCGCCGGACGCGCGGCGACCGAAGCACAGCACCTCGCTGCCGATGTAGACGGCGCCCGGGGCCAGGTCGACGTCGTGCGCGAGCATCACCTCGGCGTCGTCGTAGACGATGGTTTCCTGCGGCAGCCATTCGATCGCGGCGCCGGGACCGGCGGCCAGGCGCACGTCCTGGCGCGACATGCGGCCGTTGGCGCGATACCACTTCGCGGCGCCGGGCGACGTGGCCAGCGCGTGGC
>NZ_JBKYMO010001417.1:0-310 GCF_047302915.1 Massilia sp. CT11-108
GCGTGGGTGGTCGCGACGGCGCGCTCGTCGGGGGTGCCATCGGCGCCGCGGTCGGCAATTCGGTCCGCACCAACGACGACTATTACTATCGCAACCGCGGCTACGCCTACTCGGGCGGCTATTCCGGCGGCTATTACCAGTCGGCACCGGCCTACGTCGAGTCGCGTCCGGTGTATGTGGAATCGCCCCGCTATTACTACAACTCGCGCCCGGACGTCGTCGTCGTCGAACGGGGCCGCGGCTACGACCACGACCGCGGCGGTCATCGCGGCTGGGACCGCGACCGCGGCGGCTACGACCGCGACCGCGG
>NZ_JBKYMO010001418.1:0-310 GCF_047302915.1 Massilia sp. CT11-108
CTGCACGCCCACGCGGCGCTGCGCTGCATCGAACGCGCCCAGGCGCCGGCCCAGGCGCATGCCGCCCTGTGCGCCGTGCTGGAAGCGTCGCAGCGCGCCAGCGCCATCGTGAGGAGCGTGCGCGCCCTGGCCGGCCAGGTCCGGCTCGAGCGCACCGAATGCCGCCTCGACGCCGCCATCGACGACGTGCTGGCCGAATACGCGGCCGACCTGCGCCGCCACGCCATCGCCTGCCGCGTCACGGTGGCACCGGGTGCGCGCACGGGAGACAGCGCGTCCACGGCGTTGCCGACGAGGTTGCGCAGGAGCT
>NZ_JBKYMO010001419.1:0-309 GCF_047302915.1 Massilia sp. CT11-108
GCACCGCCGATGTCGACCGAAGACCTGGACAAGCGCATCGCCGACCTCAAGGCGGTCGAGTCCTGGCTGAACCTGAACCTGTCCATGCTGCGCGGGACCATCCAGGCCCTCGAAGTGCAGCGCGGCACGCTGATGACGCTGAAGACGATGGGTGCCTCGATGGCCGAAGCGATGCGCCAGTCCGGCGTCAGCGCGGAAAAGATGGCCTCCATGCCGTTCTCGCCCTTCTTCGGGGCGCCGGGCCAGGCGGGCGCCGCTGCCAAGCCGGCAACGCCGGCCGCGAAGACGGATGCACCCAAGGCGCCGGCT
>NZ_JBKYMO010001420.1:0-309 GCF_047302915.1 Massilia sp. CT11-108
TTGGCCAGGTCGGTGTCCGGCGACACGGTGTAGAGGATGTCGCCCTTGACCTGCAGGATTTCCGATACCTTCATTTGGACCCCCTTGATTGGAGATGCGTGCTGCGTTGTGTATTTCATAAATTTGACTCTAGCCTAAGCTCCCCAAAAAATCCACCTTTTTGCCTTGCAACCGTGCACTCCGCACCATCTTGATGATTAAATGTAACGGTTAGCGCTATCGGATGCTAGCATGCGCCGTCTTCGTTTTCAGGATGAACCCCATGAGCGGTCCCCGCTACCCCGGCTTCAGCACGCTGGCGCTGCACGT
>NZ_JBKYMO010001421.1:0-309 GCF_047302915.1 Massilia sp. CT11-108
GGCGTGGCGGCCGACGGCGGCAAGGCGCAGGCGCTGCCGCGCCAGGACGTCGTGCTCGCGCCGGGCGAATCGCGCGAAGCGGGCTGGGATTACGCGGTGCCGGCAGGCGCGACGAAGCTGCAGTGGGACGTCATGGCGGCAGGCGAGGGCGCGAGCGACCGCATGCGCGCCACGCAGCAGGTGAACGTCGCCGTGCCGGTGCGCACCCTGCAGGCGACGCTCGTGCAGATCGACGGCACGAAGACGATGCCCGTCGAGCGCCCGGCCGACGCGCTGCCGGGACGCGGCGGCATCCGCACGACCCTGCAG
>NZ_JBKYMO010001422.1:0-309 GCF_047302915.1 Massilia sp. CT11-108
CCACCTAGAGCTCACCATCTCTATGGTGCGCCCGCGGAATATGTTTAAATGACCCAGCTCCAGCGGGGGCCTAGGGCGCCCGACCACCCCCCCGCCGGCGCGCACGCGGCGGGTGAACTGGTGGCGCGTGCAGGTGTCGCGGCGGACGAGGGCGGCGCGCTCGCGCACCGCCTGGTGACGACGATGGAACAGGTGCGGCGCGCGGCCGTGCGCATGGACCGCATCGGCGCGGCCATCGAGACCACGCTGGCACGCACGGGGGGCGCCCCCGGCGGTGGCCCGGCTGTGTCGTATAAACAAAAACCAGCC
>NZ_JBKYMO010001423.1:0-308 GCF_047302915.1 Massilia sp. CT11-108
GATCGAAGAAGCGCTGCGGCAAGCCGCAACAGCCCAGCCCGCGCGCGCCCCACCGGGGCCGCCGGCGCGGATGGTGCGCGAATACGGCCTGACGGCGCACCGGCCGGCAATGGTCAGGGTCTGGAGCGATGGCCACGAGGCCGTCGCCGCGGCCAAGGGTGCGCCGGAAACCATCGTGGCGCTGTGCTCGCCTGAAGAGCGTGCACCGGCGCTCGCGGCTGCGGCGACGATGGCGCGCGCCGGATTGCGCGTACTCGCCGTTGCCGAGGCACCCGATGTCGCCCCGCCCTGGCCGGACGATCCGGCGG
>NZ_JBKYMO010001424.1:0-305 GCF_047302915.1 Massilia sp. CT11-108
GTCCAGCGCGAGCCTGCAGCACGAGGGCGAGACGATGCTCGCGCTGCTGCGCCGCCTCGGCAACGCCAACCTGGCGCTGGTTTCTCCCCCGCACGGCCAGGTGTATTTCGCGCTGCCGCTCGCCGGCATGGTCCACTACGATGCCCGGCTGACCTGGCCACTGGCGCTGCTCTGCTGCGCGCTGGGCGCCTGGGCCTGCCGCGCGGCCCTGCGCAACCGCATCTCCGCCACCGACATCGTCGACGCCATGTTCAGCGTCCTGTTCATCACGATCTGCGCCACCTTCGCCGCGTACCTGTGCCGCG
>NZ_JBKYMO010001425.1:0-305 GCF_047302915.1 Massilia sp. CT11-108
GTCCTCGCGACGCCGTGCTGCGCGAGCGTCGGCGCCAGGTCGGGCGGGAAGAAATCGCGGTAGATGGCGGCCAGGTCCGGCGGCGGCCACGCGCCGTTGCGGTCGGCCAGCCGCCAGAAGTGTTGATGGGCGTCGACAAGCATCATGCTCCCTCCCGCGCCCGCGGGAGCGTCAGCCCGGGTGCGCCTTCATTTCTCTGACTCGGATCGATTGCAGCAGGGTGCTGCGTGCGGAACTCAGGTGGACACGCATCGCCTCGCGCGCGCCCGCGACGTCGCGCCGCGCCAGGGCCCGCAGGATGTCCA
>NZ_JBKYMO010001426.1:0-305 GCF_047302915.1 Massilia sp. CT11-108
TTTTTAATTTACCGCCCCCCCCCCATATCAACCCCTCTATTTTGGGCGCCCGCGCCATTTGTTTAAAACACACCCCCTCCGCCCCGCCCCCGCGGCCCACCCCCCTGCCCGGGGGGGGGGCGCTCAGGAGATGTTTCAGCATGCCTGGTAGTCCTTGGTTTTTTGGTTTGGGTCTCGCCAATATAGTCGCGATATCGCATGAAATCTGTCATCGATTTGTCGCCGCGGCCTCCGCAAGAATCCAGTCCCGCACTGCCGGCAGCGCGCGGCTGTCCGCGCCGGGCCGCGCCAGCAGCCAGTAGCCG
>NZ_JBKYMO010001427.1:0-304 GCF_047302915.1 Massilia sp. CT11-108
GGCCCAGGCCACGCCGCGCCGCCGCATCCTGCTCGTGGAAGACAATGCGGATGCCAGCGCCACGCTGGCCGACATCCTCGCGGCGGAAGGACATGACGTCGTCTGTGCCGGCGACGGCCGGGCAGGCCTGGCGCGCGCGCTCGCGGAGCGGTGGGACGTGATCGTGTGCGACATCGGCCTGCCGGAACTTGACGGCCTCGAGCTGATGCAGGCCCTGCGCGCGCGGCAGGAAGGCGCCCGTCCTTACGCGATCGCGCTGACGGGCTACGGCCAGCCGGACGACGAGGCGCGCGGCTTCGCGGCC
>NZ_JBKYMO010001428.1:0-303 GCF_047302915.1 Massilia sp. CT11-108
GTGTTCCTGTTCGGCAGCCACGCGGCGCGCGTCGAATTCGGCCTGCTGGGCCGCCAACGCTTCGCGCTGGGCCTGCAGCCGGGTGGCGTGCTCCCGTTCGGCCGCGGCGAAGCGCGCTTCCGTTTCGGCGCGCAGCGCGGCGATTTCGCGCTGCTGGGCTTCGAGCCGTTCGGCCAGTTGAATCGTTTGCTCCTGTTCCGCGGCGGCGCGGGCTTCGGCGGCGACGGCCAGCGCGCGTTCCGCCTCGATGCGTGCCTGCTGGCGCGCCAGCGCCTCCTGCTCCGCCTGCACGCGCGCCTGTTC
>NZ_JBKYMO010001429.1:0-302 GCF_047302915.1 Massilia sp. CT11-108
ACTGACGCCGGCCCCGTTCAACGTCCGCACCCGCGTGCACGAGTACGGCGGCGGCGCCACGCTCGTCGCGGACAGCCACATCTGGTTCTCGAACTTCGCCGACAACCGCGTCTACCGCCTCGACCGCGCGGGCAGCGGCGAGCCCATCCCCGTCAGCGCGGGCGGCGGCGAGCGCTGGGCCGACTTCGTGCTGGACCGCGCGCACCGGCGCCTGATCGGCGTGCGCGAAGACCACTCTGCCGGCGGCACGTATCCGGATAACACGCTGAGTGCACTCGGCGCTGACGGCACGGTCACCACGC
>NZ_JBKYMO010001430.1:0-302 GCF_047302915.1 Massilia sp. CT11-108
TCCTTGAGGGGATTGGTATCGTCAAATCGGAGAATGAATTGTCCCTGGTACTGATCGGCCAAGAACCTGTTCAAGATGGCAGCCTTCAAGTGTCCGATATGAAGGTATCCAGATGGCTCAGGAGCTAGACCATCAGCACAGCTAGATTTAGGCGTGTGAAAGCTCGACTGACCGAACCTGACGACAACCTTTCCTGGAACAGCATTGGGCAAAACGACATCCACGCTCTCGATCCTCTTTGCCTTCTTGCCCTTCTCCAAGTCAGTCCTGGCCTTGACGAACGACTCGAGTGCGCCCCTGGG
>NZ_JBKYMO010001431.1:0-301 GCF_047302915.1 Massilia sp. CT11-108
GTCCTCGACCGGGTGCGGCGCGCGCACGGCGAACGCCAGCACGAACGCCCCGGCCACGACGCCCCCGGCCAGCGCCAAGGGACGCACGGCCAGCCTGTGATACCAGCGGCGCTTCGGCGGGTGCAGTTTCGCGAACGCCTGCAGCAATTCCTTCTCGACGCCGCGCGGGGCGTCCAGCCGTCCCACCTCCGCGCGCAGGGCGTCGAGCAGGGGATCGCGGTCCGTCGTGTTTCGAATGTCCATGATGACTATCCTTTCATGCTGCGCCAGCCGTGGCGCGCCAGCCGGCCAGGCGCAGCAT
>NZ_JBKYMO010001432.1:0-300 GCF_047302915.1 Massilia sp. CT11-108
GTCGCCAGCGCGGGGCCGGCGCTGCGGCCGTGGCCGGGCAGGTCGACGGCCAGCACCTGATGGCCCTGGTGCGCGAGGGTGCGGGCCTGGGTCGTCCAGACGGAATGGTCGTTCTGGGCGCCGTGGATGAACACGATGGCCTCCGGGCCAGGCGCGCTGCCGGCAGCGTAGGCGTAGGCGGTCTTGCCGTTCACGTCGAGCAGCATGTCAGGCTCCTTTCTGCGCCAGTTTCAGGGCGCGGGCGCCGGTGGCGTGCGAGCGGGGGCCGCCGATGGCATCCGCCCGGCCGAAGACCTTCAG
>NZ_JBKYMO010001433.1:0-299 GCF_047302915.1 Massilia sp. CT11-108
TAACTGATGCCGATGACGGGCGCCGTGACGGCCGGATGCAGCAAGGTCCACGCGAGCGCCACCTGCGCCGCGCTGGCGCCGGTCGCGCGCGCGACGGCCTTCACTTCCTCCGCGATGCGCAGCGACGCCTCGTTCAACAACCCGGTCGACGCGATCACGCCCTTGCGCGTGTCCGCCACGCCGGCCGCGTCGTTCGTGGCGAGGTCGGACGCCCCGTACTTGCCGCTCAGGAGACCGCCGCCCAGCGGCGACCATGGCATCACGCCGAGTCCCAGCGCGCGCGCCATCGGCATCAGTTC
>NZ_JBKYMO010001434.1:0-299 GCF_047302915.1 Massilia sp. CT11-108
GACCCTGGCCCGCCCACGCGGCCTGCAGGCGCTCCAGTTCCGCATGCGGCACGGCGCCATGCGCGGTCCAGTCGCCCGGCGCGGCGTCAGGGGCCGCGATGGCCCATTTGATCCTCGTGTTTCCAGCATCGACGAGCAGCAGCATTTGACCTCCCGGACATCAATCCTTCGTGCGCAGCGACACGTCGCCCGCCACGATCGTCACACGACCGGCCGCGGTGTCGAGCAGCAGCCGCCCCGTGTCGTCCACGCCGGCAGCAAGGCCCTCGTGCCGCACCTCGCCACGGTCGAGCAGGACG
>NZ_JBKYMO010001435.1:0-299 GCF_047302915.1 Massilia sp. CT11-108
GATCGCGGCGCCGGTCGGCATCGCGCACGCGGGCGCGGCGCTGCTGGAACCCTCGGTGCTGCTGTTCGGCGTGGCCGTCGCCGTGCTGTCCAGCGCGATCCCGTATTCGCTCGAGATGGTCGCGCTGCGCCGCCTGCCGGCCAACACGTTCAGCACGCTGCTCAGCGCGGAGCCGGCCATCGGCGCGCTGATGGGCCTCGTGCTGCTGGGCGAGCACCTCGACGTGTCGCAATGGCTCGCGATCGCGCTGAGCAGCGTGCTGAACGTGTTGGCCGGCAGGCGGCGCAGCGCGACCATCT
>NZ_JBKYMO010001436.1:0-297 GCF_047302915.1 Massilia sp. CT11-108
GTACCAGTGGCGCCTGCCGGGCGGCCCACGTCGCCCAGGCGCTGCCCCACGACCTCGGGGCGGGTGAAGCCGCTGCTCGTCACGAACAGGTCGTTGACGCCGGTGATCACGCCGGCCGCGTCGGCCTCGCACACGATCGCGGCCTGGTCCATCGCGCTCTTGTGCTGCATGAGGGAGTTCATCAGCGAGTCGATGCGCTGGCCGAACTGGTCGCGCAGGCTCGCCGCGCTGCGGTTGACGGCGCGGATCGCTTCCTGGATCTCGGTCGGCGCGTCGGCCAGCAGCGCCGCCTCGGCC
>NZ_JBKYMO010001437.1:0-297 GCF_047302915.1 Massilia sp. CT11-108
GGCGGGCGTTTGCGGTACGGCCGCCGGGCTCGCTGCCGGCGAATCCGGTGCGACATAGCCCTCGCCACTGTCCAGTGCGCCCGCGGCCGCGGCGCCGGTCGCGACGGACGGTTTATCGGCCTGCTGGGGCAACGTGAGCACGACGTGGTCGAACGAGCCCGAATCGCGCATTTCCGCGAACATGGCGAGCGCCAGCGCGATGAGGACGGCGCCGCCGCCGGCCGCGACGGCCCAGCGTTGCCAGCGGTTCAGGTTCAGGATTCGGCGGGGGCGCCGTGCGCATGCAGTCTATTATAA
>NZ_JBKYMO010001438.1:0-296 GCF_047302915.1 Massilia sp. CT11-108
ACGCTCTGGCCGGCCTGCCGCTCGCGATCGGTGTCGCGCTGGCGGAAACGCTCGGCCAACTCGGCCAGAGCGTGCAGCTGAAATGGCCGAACGACGTGCTCAAGGACGGCGACAAGCTGGCCGGCATCCTCGTCGAGACGCAGGTGGCGGCGGACGGCGCCGCGTGGACCGTCGTCGGCATCGGCGTGAACCTCGTGATGCCGGACGCACTCGAAGACAGGATCGGCCGCAGCGCCGCCGCGATGCCGTGGCTCGCGCGCATGGACCGCGACGCGCTGATGGCCATGCTGCTCGAC
>NZ_JBKYMO010001439.1:0-295 GCF_047302915.1 Massilia sp. CT11-108
GTCTTCAACATAACCGCTGACCTTGTCCCGCGCCTGACCGGTGACCAGAGGCCCCATGTCCAGGCCACAAGTCGTACCGGCGCCGATTTTCAGTGCCTTGATCTGCGGTGTCAGTTTGGCCACCAATGCATCCGCCACCTGGTCACCAACGCACACGGCCACCGAAATCGCCATGCAGCGCTCACCGCACGAACCGTAAGCGGCGCCCATCAACGCGCTGACCGCGTTATCCAGATCCGCATCCGGCATCAATACCGCATGGTTCTTCGCCCCGCCCAGCGCCTGGACGCGTTTG
>NZ_JBKYMO010001440.1:0-294 GCF_047302915.1 Massilia sp. CT11-108
CTCCGTCTCGTGGGCTCGGAGATGTGTATATGCGACAGGGCCAGGCCGCGCGCCGGGTCGCCGAACACGGCCGTCGTGCAGGGCGTCGATGCGGTCACGATCTTCGAGGTGTACGCGCCTTCGCTGCCGAACCTCACTTCGCGCGTGCCGCCGAACCGGCAGACCTTGCCCTCCGCGGCGCATTCGGTCCAGGAGACCGCTTTCGCGCGCGCCGTGGCGCCCCGCACGTCGAAGGCGCCGAGGTCCAGCGCGCCGGAAACGGGGCGCGCCTCGCCCGACGCGACGTCCTTGTAC
>NZ_JBKYMO010001441.1:0-294 GCF_047302915.1 Massilia sp. CT11-108
GCCAGCGCCAGCGCGATGTCCGGCAGGTAGCAGCCGGCCGTCGCCGCGGCGGCGACCCACAGCAGCAGGGTCATGCCCGTCGCCTCGTGCGACACGCGCAGGGCCAGGTACGTGGGCGCGCCGGCCAGCGCCGGCAGCAGCGTCTTCAGGCCGAAGAACAAATGCGGCGCCTTCGGATGGCGGATCCCGGCATGCATGAACCTGACGCGGATCGGCGACGTGTCCCAGTCGCCGGACGGCGTCGACAACCGGGCGAACGGCGTCACGGCGTCGGTGATCCGCTCGCGCCAGGCC
>NZ_JBKYMO010001442.1:0-294 GCF_047302915.1 Massilia sp. CT11-108
GGTGGTACTAGGCGGGGGCGGGGGGCGGCGCCTATAAAATGGCCTTCTAAATGTACGTCGAGGTTTATTTCTTTTACTACCTTTTGGCGGCGGGGGTGGGTGGGGGCGCTATCACCCGTTGGGGGCGGGGGGCGCCGGCCGCCCGGGGGGGCGGGGCCCCTCCCGGCTCCGGGGAAACCCGGTTTTGGGGGGGCCCCAAATATTCACGCCGCGGGGCCGCACCCAGGGGGGTTTTACCGCCCACTGCGGGCCGCGCCCCGGGCTGCTGGCGGAAGCCGGCGACCGCGCGGGCGC
>NZ_JBKYMO010001443.1:0-293 GCF_047302915.1 Massilia sp. CT11-108
GACTGGCTCCGTTTGCCGCCGGCGTCGCTGCAGGGCGCGCTCGTCGCCGTCGTCGGGCGCGACGTCCGCAACGTGACCTTGAACGACGCCCAGCGCCTGTCGCACTTCCCGTCGTCGCAGCTCGTGTCGCTGTCATGGTACCGCGACATCGACGCGGGCCAGGTCTGCATGGAGGGCGGCGTGCCGGTGTGGCGGCCGTTCGGCACGGCGTGCGTGGTCGCCGGCACCCAGGCGCATCCCACCACGTCGTGGGCACCGACGACGGGCCGCGGCTGCATGGCCCTGTTCCAGGC
>NZ_JBKYMO010001444.1:0-292 GCF_047302915.1 Massilia sp. CT11-108
TGACGCGCGCGCTGGCGCCGCGCTGGCTGGCGGCCCGCATCGCCGCCAAGCTGTACGACGTCAATCGCATCGCCAACGTGGGCGGCAAGGACTACGGTGTCGTGCGCCTGCAGTTCGACGAGGAAAAGCTGGCGGCCCAGGTGTGGAGCCTCGTGCTGGAGACCGCCGGCGTGGCCTTCGTCGTGTTCGTCGCGAGCCTCGTCCTCATGCGCACCCTCGTGCGCCGCTGGCTCGACAACCTGGGCCGGCTGCGCTCGTTCGAGCACGACGTGGCCGCGGGCCGCGTCGTGCT
>NZ_JBKYMO010001445.1:0-291 GCF_047302915.1 Massilia sp. CT11-108
GCGCTGTATGCGGGCGCGGGCCGCGTGTTCGTGGCGGCCGTCGATCCGGGACCGGGCCTCGACCCGCTGCAGCCGGAGATCATGTTCCGCGACGCGGTCGGCTTCGCGTTCGACGGCCGCACGGTCGTCGCCGGTCCGGGCATGGGCGATTCCGCCGGCGCCACGCACCTGCTGTCGAAAGTCATCGACGGCACGGGGCCGCTCGTGGTCGATGCGGACGCGCTGAACCTGTGCGCGGCCAGCCCCGACCTGGCCGCCCGCCTGGCCGCGCACGACGGCGACGTGGTCATC
>NZ_JBKYMO010001446.1:0-290 GCF_047302915.1 Massilia sp. CT11-108
ATATATGCGAGTTGGTAGATGGTGTACAAAAATGTTCGCCGTCGATGAGGGCTACCATCCAGCGGCTTACGGGTTCTGATAAGAGTTTCCGATTTGATTCTCATGATTTGGCGAGCAACTACCTTGAAGCCGATCTTTTTGATCTACTTAAGTTATGCAGGAGCGCCCAGTACGACGATGACTTTCACTGGCAAGGGCGCCTAAGCGAATTGCAACAGTGAGTCACAGATTCACAGGAAGCAGAACGCCTAATAGATAGCAACCAAGTTCATCTACTCGTTGCGGTTAAA
>NZ_JBKYMO010001447.1:0-289 GCF_047302915.1 Massilia sp. CT11-108
GTCGCGCTCGTCGCGCGCGCGGCGCTTGATCTCCTGTTCGATATCGAAAAACAAACCTTTCAGTTCGGCGAGGTCATAGCCGTTGAGATCGATCGGCGCCATGGGGAAACATCCTTTGCCAGGAGGGGAACGCGGGCCCCCATTTTACTATGTCGGCGCCCGCGCAATATGTGAACTGCAACGTAGTGGCCGCGCCACATTCCACAAAAGTGAAACTTTCCGTGAGGAATTTAGTGTTACCATTCTTCCGGACACTCGCCCCAACCCCCGGCGAGCGCCTTCCTTGCGG
>NZ_JBKYMO010001448.1:0-289 GCF_047302915.1 Massilia sp. CT11-108
TGCCAGTGCCGCCTCTGCATCCGCTTCATCGGTCGTCGCGGACGCTACTAGGGCAATTGCCAATGCCATCCCCTCCATCGACTTGTCTGCCGCTTCTGCCTCGGCATCATCGGTCGGCTCGGTCGTCTCGCAGGCAGTACACGATGGGACCAGGGCAGCATTCAGGGCTGTCGGCGCTACCCCATCCCCTGAATCGGCGGGGGAACACCTCGAATCAGTATATGACGAAGCTAGCAAGTCGGCCTCGTCGCTTGGCGATGTAGTCGCATCGGCAGTACATGACGGTACT
>NZ_JBKYMO010001449.1:0-288 GCF_047302915.1 Massilia sp. CT11-108
AGCGGATTCACGCGGATCCAGCCCAGCGCGGCCGCGTGGTAGCACACGTTCGCCAGGGTGAGCAGCGCGAGCAGGCCCCCATTTGTCGCGGCGCGCATCCTGCACGGGCTGGGTGCCCGGCGCGCCGTTGCGGGTGAACATGGGGATCACGCGGCCGCCGATCACGATTTCGATCACGACGATCAGGAGGATCGCGGCGTGCACGGGCGCCAGCGGATTCACGCGGATCCAGCCCAGCGCGGCCGCGTGGTAGCACACGTTCGCCAGGGTGAGCAGCGCGAGCAGGCC
>NZ_JBKYMO010001450.1:0-288 GCF_047302915.1 Massilia sp. CT11-108
GGAGCGTAACCGTGCCGGACGTGCCGGTCGGCGTGCCGTCCACCTTGCTGGAGCGCCGCCCCGACATCGCCGCGTCCGAACGCGCCGTGGCCGCGGCCAACGCGCAGATCGGCATCGTGCGCGCCGCCTACTTCCCGCAGATCGGCCTGACGGCATCGTACGGCCCGTCCGCCAGCGCCATCGGCGACCTGTTCAAGGCATCGAGCATGGCGTGGGCACTGGGCCTGTCGGCCACCGAGACGATCTTCAACGGCGGCGCCAACCGCGCGCCGCGTCGGCGCCCTGCAC
>NZ_JBKYMO010001451.1:0-288 GCF_047302915.1 Massilia sp. CT11-108
GGCCAATGTAATGCAGCTTGGTCTCGCGCCAGGTGTCGTCGACGAGGTGCTCCGGCGCGTATTCGTCTTCCAGCGCATGCACGCATTCCTGCACGCGCTTGTCGTAGAAATCGATTCGCTTGCGCGCGGCCTGCTGGGCCGTCGTCCAGTCGGCACGCTCGAACGAGGTCTTGGCCGTCTTGCTGGCCTGGAGGAACAGCGTGTAGTGGCGGTCGTATCCGTCCTTGATGGTGCGCGCGATGTCGAAGGCGATCTTGGACGAGAGCAGCTTGGGGAAAGTGGCCTGGG
>NZ_JBKYMO010001452.1:0-287 GCF_047302915.1 Massilia sp. CT11-108
TCGTCGCGGTTCTTCGAGATCAAGGCCATCCTGCGCGCGAACGCGCTGACGACGGTGTGCGAGGAGGCGAGTTGCCCGAACATCGGCGAATGCTTCGGCAAGGGCACGGCCACGTTCATGATCATGGGCGACAAGTGCACGCGCCGCTGCCCGTTCTGCGACGTGGGCCATGGCCGGCCCGATCCGCTCGATGCCGCGGAACCGGAACGGCTCGCGCGCACGGTGGCGGCGCTCGGCCTGCGCTACGTCGTGATCACCTCAGTCGACCGCGACGACCTGCGCGACGG
>NZ_JBKYMO010001453.1:0-287 GCF_047302915.1 Massilia sp. CT11-108
ATCGCGACGCGGCGCGCGTGTCCGCGACCGTGGCGGCGAAAGCGAAGGCGCTGTTCGCGAGCGCGAACGTGCATACGGTCGCGAACGACGATGCCGTCGGCGCCGCGCTGCGGGCCGTGCTGGCGCCGGACATGAAGCTGTCGGCGCAGGCATCCGACGTCGGCTTCGTGCGCCGCAGGCTGCGCGACGCGGACATCTATTTCATCGCCAATACGAGCAACCGGCCCGTGCATGCGCAGGCCTCGTTCGCGGCGGTGCGCAAGGCGGGCGCGTGGATCGATCCGGAC
>NZ_JBKYMO010001454.1:0-287 GCF_047302915.1 Massilia sp. CT11-108
CGGCCGAACAGGTCGCGCGACAGGCCGCCGAAGAACGACGCGGTGCCGCCCAGCCGCGCCACGCCGGTCGCCAGGTTGAACGGCGAACCGCCCTGGCAGGCCGACAGGTCGATGGCGGCCGCCCGCTTCTCTCCCCCCTCCTCCGCCGCGAACACATCGAACAACGCTTCACCACACACAACGATCATGCTTCCTCCTGCCGATTGAAATTGTTTTCGATACGCCTGCCGTCCGGTCCGAACACGTGCAGCGCGCCGTCCGCGGGCGCGACGGCCCAGGCGCTGCAC
>NZ_JBKYMO010001455.1:0-287 GCF_047302915.1 Massilia sp. CT11-108
CATGCTGGGGCTCACGGTGGACAGCCTCGTGGGTGCCGAGATCGTCACGGCGGACGCGCGCCGGCGCCACATCGGTCCGCGCCAGGAGCCGGATCTGTTCTGGGCGATCCGCGGCGGCGGCGGCAACTTCGGCGTGGTCACGCGCTTCGAATTCGCGCTGCACGCCGTCGGGCCGCTCGTCACGGCCGGGCTGGTCGTGTTCCCGGCAGCGCAGGGACAAGCGGTGCTGCGGCGCTACCGCGACTACGTGGACACGCTGCCGAACGACGTCTCGATCTGGGCCGTAT
>NZ_JBKYMO010001456.1:0-287 GCF_047302915.1 Massilia sp. CT11-108
TCCCCGCCGCGACGGCCGCCGCCGCGCCGCCGGACGAACCGCCCGCCGACAGGTCGTGCCGCCATGGATTGCGCGTGGGGCCCGTCGCGAGGGGTTCCGTCGTGCCCAGCAGGCCGAATTCCGACGTGGTGCTCTTGCCCAGCACGACGAGGCCCGCACGCCGCAGCGCCTGCGCATACGGCGACGTACCCGGCAGCCGCGCGCCGCGGAACAGGCGCGAACCGAACCCCGTCGGGAAGCCGGGAACCGCGAGCAGGTCCTTGACGAGCGTGGGCACGCCGGCGAAC
>NZ_JBKYMO010001457.1:0-286 GCF_047302915.1 Massilia sp. CT11-108
ACGCGGACGCGCTGAGTGCCGTCGTGCAGAAGGCATTCTCGCAGCGCCGCAAGGTGATCCGCAACTGCGTGGCCGGCATGTTCACCGAACAGCAGCTCGTCGACGCCGGCATCGATCCGGGCGCGCGTCCGGAGGCCGTGGGGCTCGAGCAGTACGTGGCGCTCGCCAACATCCTCAAGCCGCAGGGCTGATCAACGTGCGGGCCGCCATCCGCGCGCCCGTGCCGCTTCTTCTCCCGCCGCGTCGAGCGGCTTGTCCGCGATGCGCGCGTCGATCGCGTCCAGCA
>NZ_JBKYMO010001458.1:0-286 GCF_047302915.1 Massilia sp. CT11-108
CGGCAGCAAACAGCTGGTCGGTCGTGTACACGCGCAGCATGCCGGCGCGGCGGCCAGCAGGCGGAACTCGCGCCGGAGACGGTGTCCAGGCTGCGCGACCTCGTGCCCGAATGGAGCGGCACCGGTGAACTGAACCTGCGCGGCGACGCGCCGCCCGAGCGCTACCGCGACGTCATCGACGTGCTGCTGCACGACCCGCAGGCCAACGCCGTCGTGATGATCCACGCGCCGAACGCGGTCGTCGATCCGGCCGACGTGGCGCGCGCCGTGGCGCCGCTGGCGAAGG
>NZ_JBKYMO010001459.1:0-286 GCF_047302915.1 Massilia sp. CT11-108
CCGCGCGTGGCGCATGCTGTACCTGCCGCCGCATCTCGCCGATACCGTCGCGGCCGACCTGAGCGAAGGCGCCCGCCGCGATTACGCGTTTCACCTGCCGGTCGCCCACCATGCCGCGCTGGCCGACTGTTTCCGGCGGCTGTACGCGGCCGTCACGGGCGACGCGACCGCCCTCTTGCGCGAGCAATTGCTTCTCGAATTGCTGCATGGCCTGCAAAGCGATGCACGGCCCGACCGGCCCACGTCGGTCACGGCCGCGATCGCGCGGGCGCGGGCGATGATCGAC
>NZ_JBKYMO010001460.1:0-286 GCF_047302915.1 Massilia sp. CT11-108
CTCGGTCTGGTGGGCTCGTAGTTTTGTTTAAGTGACAGCGACCAGTCCGGGTCCGTCGCGACGAGGCCGTCCGGCGTCAGCACGGCCGTGGCCACCACGCAGTCGCCGCACGCGAGGTCCGGGTCCAGGCCGCCCGCACAGCCGAAGCTGATGATGCCAGCCCAGCCAGCGGGTCGCTCCTGACCGGGTCGCGCCTGACCGGGTCCCTCCAGCATCCCGTGCAGCCGTTGCGCCACCCGCCACGGCCGTGCTGACGCCGGACGGCCTCGTCGCGACGGACCCGGAC
>NZ_JBKYMO010001461.1:0-286 GCF_047302915.1 Massilia sp. CT11-108
CCGAGGGCATATCGTACGAAAGACCACCTCCGGTCTCTTGAGTACGCTGAGCAGCCCAGTTTTGAGCAGCTTGGAAGAACTTGAAAGTTGTCGGGTTGGCTTCTCTCTCGTCGTCGGGGAAAGCGATATCCCAGTACTCTTCCAATGCGCCACTGCCATCGGCGGCCTTTCTCCATCGCTTTCGCGTTGTCGGCATCATCTCCTGGACATGTGCCTTTTCTGCGTCGGTACCGTACTGTTCCTCGAAAGTTTTCCACGCTTCCAGCAATAGTGCACGCTACTGGGT
>NZ_JBKYMO010001462.1:0-285 GCF_047302915.1 Massilia sp. CT11-108
CGTGCCGTTGACCTGCGCCGCCGTCCAGCTGGCGCCGTTGTCGAGCGAGACCTGGACTTGCTCGCCGGTCTGCAACGTGGCGCTCAAGGTGCCGCTGATGGTCTGCGCGGCCGTGTCCGTGATGAAGTCGGTGCCCGATGCGCCATGATCGGCCGAGAACGCGATGCCGCCCACGGTGGTCGTGGGGGCGGCCAGGTCGATGGTGAACGTCAGGCCGGCCGAGGCGCCGCTGGCGTTGCCGGCGGCATCCGTCACGATCGTGGACACCGTGTGCTGGCCCGCGCC
>NZ_JBKYMO010001463.1:0-285 GCF_047302915.1 Massilia sp. CT11-108
CGTCGTCGCCGGTCCGCTGGCGGCAGCCCTGGCCGGCGCAGGCGCGGGCGGCATTACCGGCGGCCTGATCGGCGCGCTGATCGGTGCCGGCATCCCGGAAGAACGCGTCAAGCACTACGAGGAAGGCATCAACAACGGCGGCATCGTGCTGGGCGTGACGCCGCGTTCGGACGAGGACGTTGCCTACCTGAACCAGACCTTCACCGATAACGGCGGCTCGCACGTGATCGGCACCGGCATCGGCGCCGCCGCGGGTGCCGCCACCGGCGCCGCACTGGGCGCGGC
>NZ_JBKYMO010001464.1:0-285 GCF_047302915.1 Massilia sp. CT11-108
TTCCTCAAGAATGCAGCCGGCACGCCGCCGTCGAGCGCCGACCGCCTGGGCCTGTCGCGCGACGCGTTCAGCTTCGAAGCGGGGCCGGACGGCTGGCGGATCGCGCGCCTGTCGCCCACGCAGGCCTTGTACCACCTCGATGACAAGCTGGCATTCGTCGCCGCGATCGACACCGCGACGCCGGAACAGCCGTACCGCCTGCCGGCCGGGCACCACCTCGTCGCGGGCCATTACGTGCTGCGCTTCGATGCGTGAGGCGGCCATGGCTTCGTGGCTCGTGTGGGC
>NZ_JBKYMO010001465.1:0-284 GCF_047302915.1 Massilia sp. CT11-108
AGCACGGACAGGCTCGGCGCGGCGGTCGTCGCGGCCTTCACGACGGCGATCCTCGCCCGCGGCCTGCCGAGCTTCAGGCCGACGAGCACGAGTCCGTATCCGGTCCTGTTGGGCTCGTTGTTCGCGCTGTGGAAAGAACACCGCGCGCTGCGCCTTGCCGCCATGGCCCAGGGTCTGCTGTCGATCGGCTTCTCGGCCTTCTGGTCCACGCTGGCCGTGATGCTGCACGGTGCCCCGTTCCACCTGGGTTCGGCCGCCGCCGGTTCGTTCGGCCTGGCCGGTGC
>NZ_JBKYMO010001466.1:0-284 GCF_047302915.1 Massilia sp. CT11-108
GATGGCCGGATGCGCGGCCAGCGCCTGGCCGGCCACGCGGCCTTCGCCGATCAGCATCGAGAACACGCCGTCCGGCATGCCGCAGTCTTCGGCCGCCTGGCGCACGGCCTTGCCAACCAGTTCCGACGTGCCGAGGTGGGCGCTGTGCGCCTTCACGACGACGGGGCAGCCGGCCGCCAGCGCGGAGGCGGTGTCGCCGCCGGCGACGGAGAACGCGAGCGGGAAGTTCGAAGCGCCAAAGACGGCGACGGCGCCCAGCGGGATCTTGCGCATGCGCAAGATCC
>NZ_JBKYMO010001467.1:0-284 GCF_047302915.1 Massilia sp. CT11-108
TTTTTTTAAACCCACACCCCGCATAAGCCTCTGTAGCTCGTTCTGGTGGGCTGGGAGTTGTTTATAAGACACTTTTGTAGGCGGCAGCCGCGCCACCGGGCGCGGGGCGTTCCCACGGGATCCCGTGCAGCACGGTCAGGATGAAATTGGAAGCATCGTCGCCCAGCACGGCGCTGCTGCGGTCGAGACCCGGCCGTCCGCCGAGCCGCATCATCGGTGCCGACGGCGTGTGGCAACCCGCGCAGGCGGCCGCGAACAGGGCGGCACCGTCGACGGTTGGCATG
>NZ_JBKYMO010001468.1:0-284 GCF_047302915.1 Massilia sp. CT11-108
GCCCACAGCACGCGGCCCGCATTGCCGTCCGCGCCGATCGTGTAGACGACCCAGCCCTGCGCCTGCACCAGCAGGGCAGCCACGCGGCCGATGCGCCGGGCCGTTTCGGCGAACCCGCTACGCACCGGCGAACCCGGCGTCGAGCGCGGCGACGATGACGTCGGCATGCGCTTCCTCCAGCACCAGCGGCGGCGACAGGATGATCTTGGTGCCGACCGGCCGCACGATGGCGCCGTGCTGGCGCGCGATCTCGGCGACGCGGGCGGCGTGGCCGGCCGTGGGAT
>NZ_JBKYMO010001469.1:0-283 GCF_047302915.1 Massilia sp. CT11-108
GCTGGAGACGGCGCGATGGCCGCGTGCGACCACAGGTTGACCATGTCGATGGCGCCCGGTTCGTTCGTGCGCGCCGTCTCCAGCAGCGCGTCCGACACCTTCATCGGCCACGTGCTGCCCACGAGGGCCAGCGCGCGCACGCGGGCGGGCGCCCGGGACGCCGCTTCGAGGGCGATCAGCGACCCCATGCTGTGGCCGGCCAGCACGGCCTTGCCGACACCGGCAGCATCGAGCAGGTCGAGCAGCCAGGCGGCCATCTCCTCGACCGTCGCCAGCGCGGGGC
>NZ_JBKYMO010001470.1:0-281 GCF_047302915.1 Massilia sp. CT11-108
GGCCCACACGTACAAGAACCTGCGCATCTTCGGCTTCGAATCCGTGCTCGTGCTGGATGCCAACGGCAAGCTCCTGTCCGAATCGGATTCCGAGCAGCGCGCCAACTTCGTGAAGGCCGACGCCGCCGGGCCGGGTTCGGATTTCAGCGTCGTGCCCGCGATCTCGTCGAAGGCCGCGATCGATGCGGCGCTGGCCTCGCTGGGCGCCTCGGCGCGCCACGAGACGCCGCCCAGCGCGGAGCTGATCATCTGGCCCGCGATGCGCACGGAACGTGTGCCCG
>NZ_JBKYMO010001471.1:0-258 GCF_047302915.1 Massilia sp. CT11-108
CTGCTGTACCATCTGGTGCATCAACCGGCGTTCACGAGGCCGTTGAGCTTCGCGATAACGACAAATCAAAATACATGGGCAAAGGCGTTTTAAAGGCCGTTGAAAATGTAAACGAAGTTTTAGCTCCTGAATTAAAAGGTATCGATGTGTTTGAACAAAATGCTATCGACGCTTTAATGATTGAGATTGATGGCACCGAAAACAAGGGTAAAATTGGTGCTAACGCTATATTAGGTGTTTCATTAGCTGTAGCTAAAG
>NZ_JBKYMO010001472.1:0-280 GCF_047302915.1 Massilia sp. CT11-108
GGCTACGACCGGCTGATGGTCGAGCATTAGGCGGGTTGCGGGTTGCTCGCCCGTCATTCGGACAGGAACGTCACATCGCTCCGGTTGCCGGTATAGGTGTCGTACGACACCACCTGCGGGCCGCTGCCGCCTTGCGTATTGTTCGAACCGATCAGCGTGATGCGGCCGTTTTCATTGCTCGCGACGATCTCGACGTGCTCATCGTCGCCGACAATGCAGATATCGCCCGGCTTGGCCTCGCCGCGGCTCACGGTGCGCCAGCCGTCGCCCTTCAGTTCGC
>NZ_JBKYMO010001473.1:0-280 GCF_047302915.1 Massilia sp. CT11-108
CCACTGGCATGAGTCGCCTCAGGTTGCAGCTCGCAGACTTCAATGTTCTGGTATTGACTCCGCTCTTTGCCCAGCAGTTGGCAAGCCTCTTCCAGCGAGTTCGCGGCATGGGCGAGAACCGCCGCGCGGATCACCAGTAAAGGTTTGTCGCTGGCGTCTGGTTGATAGGGACGCAGCGCAATCAGCCCCAGTCCTTCACCTTGCACCGTCGCTGAATGTCGGGCGCGCTCGATCTCGATTTCACCGCTGATAAAGCGCCCTGCACCGAGCAACAGTGTGG
>NZ_JBKYMO010001474.1:0-280 GCF_047302915.1 Massilia sp. CT11-108
TATCTAGTCTAGCTTGATCTCTTTTGTTTCGAAAGGAGTTGTGTGTGTGCGTGTAGAATGTCCCTCAACCTCCTTTACGATCGAATTTGGCCACGGTGGTTCCGAGTATGCGTGATTGTGATTATCGTCGCTGTTGAAGGAATGAGATGATAAATGTCAAGCTGTAGTAAGTGGGTCACGACAAAAGTCACCAGGTCTCCATCGTGAGTCATTACCCGATACCTCATCATCTCAGCCATCCCAAGCCGACTTTCCACTTTTGTCCACTGCTATATCCATT
>NZ_JBKYMO010001475.1:0-279 GCF_047302915.1 Massilia sp. CT11-108
AGCACGGGCAGCGGTAGCGACAGCAGCAGCGCCGCCACGACGATCCCGACGAGGCCGGGCCCGGCCGCCAGCGTCAACATCAACAGCGCGCCGGTGCCGCAGAACAGGTAGAGCACGACGATCGTCAGCACCACTTCCACGACGACACTGGCCGCGACGCCGGCCGTGTCGGGCACCCGCAGGCCCGCGAGCCGTACGCCGGCGACTTCGCCGCCGATGTTTGCCACCGGCAGCAGCCGGTTGACGGCCTCGCGTACGAATGCCACCCACAACAGGAAC
>NZ_JBKYMO010001476.1:0-279 GCF_047302915.1 Massilia sp. CT11-108
ACCTGGCGGCAGGCGGCACCCGCTGGCGCTACGACGGTGCCCTGCTGCGCCGCGACGGCACGCCGCAACCGGCCTGCCCCGACACGCGCTTCGCGGATGCGTGGAACCGGATCGCCCCGCACGCGCTGGCGTTCGGCCGCCCGCTCGTCTTCGGCGGCAACCTCGACTGCGGCAACCGCATCGCGATCGCGGGCCTGCCCCTGCACGCCGGCGGCATCGCGCGCAACGACGACGGTTTCCTGCTGGGCGCCGCACCCGCCGTGCCACTGCTGCTGGAAG
>NZ_JBKYMO010001477.1:0-279 GCF_047302915.1 Massilia sp. CT11-108
CATCAGGGCATTGAGGTCGACCGGCACAATGCTGGTGGTGCGAATCGTGCCAAGCTGCTCAGGATCATCCATCCAGCGGGAGCTAAAGTCCCAGCCGGAAGCCGCAGCGGCGCGAAGATCGCGGTAGATCTCTGTCGCCGGGCGGTTCGGATTGTTTTTTGCTGTGGTGACATCTGCCAGCCATGACTCCGGACGCGGCGTGGAGGAATCATCCCAGTAGCGGTTGAGAATGCTGCCATCGCTTAACTTCACCACGCGCTTATTTGCTTCGCCCGGCTG
>NZ_JBKYMO010001478.1:0-279 GCF_047302915.1 Massilia sp. CT11-108
GCGTTAGTGGGCGATGGCCCGACGGTTGCAGCGCGCATCAATGAATATGCCGCTCTCGGTATCGATAGCTTTATTCTCTCAGGCTATCCGCATCTGGAGGAGGCGTATCGCGTCGGCGAACTGCTCTTCCCGCATCTGGATGTCGCTATCCCCGAGATCCCGCAGCCGCAGCCGTTACAGCCGCAGGGTGAAACGGTGGCGAACGAGTTTATTCCGCGTAACGTGGCGCAAAGCTGAGGTTGTGATGGCGAAAGAGAATAAGTGGTTGTTGCGCCACGT
>NZ_JBKYMO010001479.1:0-279 GCF_047302915.1 Massilia sp. CT11-108
TTAATTACGTTAATTAAACCTTGTATCCGGGTATCAGGAGTGGTGCGGTCATCCCAGGGAGTGAGCATACAAAACATGGAGCCATTGTTTGAGTTGGCCCCGCCGTTAAGAATATTGAACCCGGAAATGGCAGTATAATGCAGTATTCCCGGAGTTGATGCCACAATTTTCATCAGTCTGGTCATCACATTAACCGATTGAATTGTTGATGATGCTTCCGGCAGTTGGTAAGTTATGTATAACCTGCCGCCATCTTCAGAAGGTACAAAACCAGAAGGC
>NZ_JBKYMO010001480.1:0-279 GCF_047302915.1 Massilia sp. CT11-108
CTCCGCGCCCGCCCCGCCCGCTCTCGTCCCTGCTCCGCAGTGGCCCCGCCGCCCTGCATGCCCGGCGCGGCGGCTCCACCCCTCCGTCGCCTGCCGCGGCTGGGGGGGGTCCTGGTTTTCTCTGTCTCGGGCGCCCGCCCCCCCCGGGAACGGGGGTGGGAATGAGGCAGGCCACAGGGGGTGGGGGGGGTTTAAGCTTGGCGTTTCGGGGGCCCCCCGGGTGGGGGGAAAAAAACCCCGGGGGGGCGTGGAGGGGGGCCCCCCGGGTGAAGACCCCCC
>NZ_JBKYMO010001481.1:0-278 GCF_047302915.1 Massilia sp. CT11-108
ACACGGGCGAATACCTGCCGCTGATCCAGAGCGACGTGGCCGTCAACCCCGGCAACTCGGGCGGCCCGCTGATCAACATGCGTGGCGAGGTCATCGGCATCAACTCGCAGATCGCCACGCTGTCCGGCGCCTATAACGGCATCTCGTTCGCCGTGCCGATCGACGAGGTGATGCGCGTCTCCGAGCAGATTCGCAAGACGGGCAAGGTGACGCGCGGGCGCCTCGGCGTGCAGATCAGCGAGGTCACGACGGACGTCGCGGAATCGCTGGGCCTGGGG
>NZ_JBKYMO010001482.1:0-278 GCF_047302915.1 Massilia sp. CT11-108
GCTGCTGACGGGCGTCGCGCTGTGCTGCGGCGGCCTTGCTTCCATCCACCGGTGGCGCGAATGGAGGGTGCCGGCCGCCATCCTGGGTTTCGGGATCGCCAGCCTGTTCCTGTACCACGCGAGCCTCGTGGCCGCGTTCCGGCTCGCGCCGATCGCCGAGGCGAACCTGCTGAATTATCTGTGGCCGCTGTTGATCGTCGTGCTGGCCCAGCGCGCGGTGCCGCTGCGGCGACGCCAGCTGGCCGGCTGCGTCATCGCCTTCGCGGACGGCGCGATGA
>NZ_JBKYMO010001483.1:0-278 GCF_047302915.1 Massilia sp. CT11-108
GTATAAGAGACAGGACCTCGATCTGCCACCGCGCACGGTACTGAACGTGAACATTCCCAACTTGCCGCTGGAGCATATCCGCGGTATCCAGCTGACCCGCCTGGGCCATCGCGCCCGCGCTGCTGCGCCGATAAAAGTGGTCGATCCGCGTGGTAAATCCGGTTACTGGATCGCTGCAGCGGGGGACGCCGAGGATGGCGGCCCGGGCACCGATTTCCATGCGGTGATGCAAGGCTATGTTTCAATCACGCCACTGCAACTGGATCGCACCTTTAATG
>NZ_JBKYMO010001484.1:0-278 GCF_047302915.1 Massilia sp. CT11-108
CTGTACCGCGGTCCGTGTCTCGGACGAGGTCGAGGGGGTGATGATCTTGATCCTGTTCTTCCTGACGTTGATAGTCACCGTTTTGGCCTTCTTGCGCGGTTGGGGATCGTCCTCGGTGTCAGCGGTGGTAGATGAGTTTGTGCGCTTCATGGCGCTTTTGGGCATGGGGAGGGCAGGTATTTTGGCGGGTGATCGGATCACGCGGTCATCTGCTGTAGGCTCAACATCGTGGTTCACCGAATGATCGGGAACACCATTCAGGGTGGCGACAACAACCT
>NZ_JBKYMO010001485.1:0-277 GCF_047302915.1 Massilia sp. CT11-108
TAATGACATGTCCCACTTTCATTTTCAGGTCCAATAGCTCTAGACAGTCTTCAAGGGATCTCGATCTGTGTTGCTGACCAGTACCTCCCACTTGCCATCTATGCTCGTGATGTCTGTATTGCGAGTATGGTCGAAACGTTCCAGCTCTTGGTGATCTTTGTTGAGCTCGTCTTGTAGCCAGCCCTGCAGCACCTTGGAGAGGTAGGGTCGTTCGGAGTTGGAGTGGTTCGTAAGGATTACTGTCTGGCCCTGGGCTACGGCTGCCAGGACTTCGTGC
>NZ_JBKYMO010001486.1:0-277 GCF_047302915.1 Massilia sp. CT11-108
TACAAGCCCTCCCCTCTGATGAGAGACCAGCCAATGAGGTCGTTCATGTCAAGGGAGGTAGTACACATGCAAGATTACTGAGACGGTTAAAGAGATGGGAGATGTTACAGATGTTATTAAGGATTATCAAGACTGAGGGATTTACAGGTGTTTTCAAGGGTTTCTCAGCAAACATGATAAACACCTTTTCACAGCGTATATCCATTTCATTCTATCTGGTCCATGCCATTCCACCATTGCTGATATTCTTAGAATTCGCATACTTCTTTTTCCACTC
>NZ_JBKYMO010001487.1:0-277 GCF_047302915.1 Massilia sp. CT11-108
CTCTACCCGTCCGAAGGGGCAAGACGTACGACAAAGAGACCGGTAGGCGCCCCCTGATTGCAGGTCAGAGATCAGGTTTACTGACCGAGATAGATCCCAAGAGCCTGACTGTCCACCATCAATTCACGTTCTCATCCTTCTCCCCTGGGCGAAAGAACCTGCTCGATAACTTTGTCAATCCCACCGAGGTACCTAAGAATGCCACGGAGCATCAGCGGATCCAGGCGCATAGCGATTGGGAGCAGTGGAGTGAGTACTAACGCGATGAGTGCAAGAT
>NZ_JBKYMO010001488.1:0-277 GCF_047302915.1 Massilia sp. CT11-108
TCGCTCTCTGCGCGATCCACGTTGGTGTAGGCCGCAGCATGTATAACCAGATCCGGGTTCAGACGCCGGAACACCTGAAAGCACTGGTCCGTGTCCGTAACATCAAGCTCGCTTTGGCCCATGCTTTGCACCTCGTATCCTTTTCGAAGAAAAACATGCTGAAGCTCACGCCCCACCTGGCCCTGTGCGCCAGTGATTAATACGCGGCTCGTTCCTTGGCCAATCTGACTCCTTGCCTCGCTCATCAGATCTATTCAACTCCTCACTCTAATATAAG
>NZ_JBKYMO010001489.1:0-277 GCF_047302915.1 Massilia sp. CT11-108
GGTCATACGACTGCTGGCCGGAGGGCTGCTGGTCGTACGACTGCTGGCCGTAGGGCTGCTGGTCGTACGACTGCTGGCCGTAGGGCCGGGTGTCCGCCCTGGGGCCGGGCTTGGCCTGGTCGTCGTCGCGGCCGAGGAGTCTGTCGAGGAACCCCATCGGAGCGGTTCCCTTCCGTTCGTGGTGTGCGGGGCGGAGGCACCGGCCGAACACGACAGTACGGTCGCCCGCCGCCGCCTGCCTGTGCGCAGCGTGCGGATCAGCCGCGAACGTCGCCGT
>NZ_JBKYMO010001490.1:0-277 GCF_047302915.1 Massilia sp. CT11-108
GGTACAACCTTTAATACCAGAAAGTTTACCTTCCAGATCAGTAGCTGCAGTTTTAATGCCCGCTATGTCAGATTTAACGAACTGGTCTTTTAAAGCGATATAAGCTTTCAAAACATCGCTTGTGTTAGTTGTATCGGCGGCAACCTGGGTTTCGGCAGGCTTAGCGGCAGCTGTTGCAGTTGAATCGGCTTTAGCTGTATCCTCCTGTTTGGCAGGTTGATTACACGCAGTTGCAATAGCTAAAGCAGCTAAGAAGAAAAATCCTTTAATAGTTTTC
>NZ_JBKYMO010001491.1:0-276 GCF_047302915.1 Massilia sp. CT11-108
ATCGTGCGGGCGTGGCTGCAGGCGGACCGGTTGGGGGTGCTGCAGCAGATCGGCGTCGTGCCGAAATCGTTTGTCGAAGCAAGCGGGCAACGGCCGATCTGACGTCGTTCCCGCGCAAGCGGGAACCCATGCTGAGCAGCAGAATCCGGTAGATTGGAGAAGTCGCACAGGTTTGCCGGAGCGGCTTCGGTGGCTCAGTATGGATCCCCGCATGCGCGGGGATGACGGTTTCTAGGTAGCCGCCACTTGTTCCCGCAACGCCGGCAATGCGCCGCC
>NZ_JBKYMO010001492.1:0-275 GCF_047302915.1 Massilia sp. CT11-108
CGCCCGACGTCAGCGGCCGGCTGCCGTCCAGCGCCGCGGCCAGCGTGGCATCGTCCAGCATCAGGCGGTCGCCGTCCTTGCGGCGGGCCAGCAGCAGGGCTTCCTGCAGCCGGCGTGAGCTCGTGTCGTTGCTATGCATCGCGTCCTCGCTTCGTGTCAAAGGCGGCATTCATCCGGGCGATCGCCGCGTCGCGCCGCTTGCGCAACGTCGGCAACGACACCTCGGCCAGCGCCGCCAGCTGCTGCATCGTCGGCAGCGCGCCGGTGGCCGGGTG
>NZ_JBKYMO010001493.1:0-276 GCF_047302915.1 Massilia sp. CT11-108
CAGAAGTACCCCAAAAACCCACCAAAGCCGTGTATTACATGTTGGTTAAAGCCGTGATAACATAATTTGCACTTGGCTGGCTTCTCTTTTGCAGCCTAGTTAATGGCGTTGGAAGTGCTTGTGACCGTTTCGAACACTCGAGGACGTGCTTGTAGTCTGGAAGCAATGAAGACGGATTTCACAATATCTTCTCAACAGTGATTCTGGACCTGCGCCACGACGATTCGATTTTGCACGGCCTTTGAAAGAGTGTGCAGGTTTCGTAAGACATAATCT
>NZ_JBKYMO010001494.1:0-276 GCF_047302915.1 Massilia sp. CT11-108
TCTTGGCGCGGACCGAGCCCCGGGCGGTGTGGACCTTGACCTCGCGGCCATAATCGATGCGGGTTACAGCCGATTGCTCGAACAGTTTGGCGCCCAATTGCCGGGCGGCGGCCGCTTCGCCCAGCGCCAGGTTCAGTGGGTGCAGATGCCCGGAGCCCATGTCGATCAAACCACCGACATAGCGATCGGAACCCACCACGCTGTGCATTTCGTTAGCTTGCAGCAGACGGGTTTCGTAACGGTAACTGAGGCTGCGCAGTTCGCTGGCGTCTTCAG
>NZ_JBKYMO010001495.1:0-276 GCF_047302915.1 Massilia sp. CT11-108
TTCCACATCAGCGTCGAGGGAAAAAAGAGTTTCGCTACATGCAAACAAAGTCCATCTCCTCGTGAATGCACAGGTACTGATATATCTAAATTCCCGCTACTGCTGAGAGTTGCCCCTATTCAACGACAATCTCTTCTTGCCGCGACCTTCGCTTGGCGCGGGACTAGCAACCCCAGCTCCTTCAGCTCCAGCGTCAGGACTCGCAAGTCCTCCACCCCGACTTCCTGGTTTACCAGTTGAGTTTGACCTCACCAATCCACCTCCTTGGTCCGAGAT
>NZ_JBKYMO010001496.1:0-276 GCF_047302915.1 Massilia sp. CT11-108
GGGGTGAAAGCAGTATAATATATTCTAAAACAAATCAGAAAACAGGGGGAGGAGTTCAGTGGACAGTCAGTGCACAGAAACACTGGTTTCTGCTGCAGCACAGATGAAAATAACTGAGAGGTAGCAGAACTCCATTTCTCATATGATATTTTAATGGAGATTAAAATAATAATAATAAAAAAAAGGTAGTTCAAATGTACTGAATTCTGCTTATGTATTACTTCATCACCTGACACACCAGAAGAAGAAAGGTATTTATTCAGCTTGTCAGTAATG
>NZ_JBKYMO010001497.1:0-275 GCF_047302915.1 Massilia sp. CT11-108
GTACGGTCGGCCGCGGCGCAGGCGCGCTGCACCGGCTTCTCGCCGAAGTTGGCGGTGTGGCCGCCGAACGGACGCTGGTAGATCGTGCCGTCCGGGTTGCGGTCGAACGGCATGCCGAAGTGTTCGAGCTCGTACACGACCTTCGGGGCTTCGCGGCACATGAATTCGATGGCGTCCTGGTCGCCCAGGTAGTCCGAACCCTTGACGGTGTCGAACATGTGCCAGTACCAGTCGTCCTCGCTCATGTTGCCGAGGGATGCGCCGATGCCGCCCTG
>NZ_JBKYMO010001498.1:0-275 GCF_047302915.1 Massilia sp. CT11-108
GCGGCGCTGCGCCTGGCGGCCGTCGCCGTGACCAACAACACGGGGCCGGCCCACATGGCCGCCGCCGTGGGCACGCCGGTCGTCGACCTGTACGCCCTGACCAATCCGCAGCACACGCCGTGGAATGTGCGCAGCCGCGTCCTGTTCCACGATGTGCCGTGCCGCTTCTGCTACAAGAGCACGTGTCCGGAAGGCCACCAGGCCTGCCTGGCCGGGATCGAGCCGCGGCGCGTCGTCGATGCCGTGCGCGCGCTGCTGGATGCGGCGCGCGCAAC
>NZ_JBKYMO010001499.1:0-275 GCF_047302915.1 Massilia sp. CT11-108
GCAATATCATCGGGAATCGACTCCCGATATACACGATAATCATACCGACTATGATTCGCAAGACGACGATAATCCTTCAACTTCTCTCGGTCCTGATGGGGCAAAACGACCCCGACTTCGACTAGCTCACGCATGTGATCGATGTCGAAAACGAAAGATCAGATGTGATACCCACCACCCTTGCGGACCATGCCAAGCGACAAAGAACGAATGTACTTTCCACACTCCATCTCGTCGACCTGCAAAACCAAAACATAGCGCGGACGGTCAGAGAT
>NZ_JBKYMO010001500.1:0-275 GCF_047302915.1 Massilia sp. CT11-108
TGGCAACTGTGGGTATACTTACAGTGGGAATAGTGATGGGTCGATTTACACCGTTGATGGGTACTGATTGTGCTTCGCTTGGGTGTGGTTGGAGATGAGGGTGTTGGTATTATTCAGGTTGGAGCGGTTTTGTGGATGTCGTTGATAGAAGTTGTTTGCATGAAGCTTAAAGTTTAGATTCGCATCTGTGATTCTCATCGTCAGTCCCCATGTTTCTACGTGATTAAGGTATGGCTCCTAAAAAAAAGAACAGGAGAAGCGGGACAGGGTGAATT
>NZ_JBKYMO010001501.1:0-274 GCF_047302915.1 Massilia sp. CT11-108
TCCTGACGCCGGCCGGCAAATACTGGCTGTGCAAGCGCGGCCCCGCGTTCGGCGCCGAGGCGATGGAAGTCATGGGCGGCAACGGCTATGTCGAGGACGGCCCGCTGGCGCGCCTGTACCGGGAATTCCCCGTCAATTCGATCTGGGAAGGCTCCGGCAACGTGATGTGCCTCGACGTGCTGCGGGCGTTTTCCAAGGGCCCGGAGACGCGCGACGCGCTGGCGGCGGAACTGGCGCTCGCCTCCGGCCGCGACAGCCGCTTCGACGCGTATTG
>NZ_JBKYMO010001502.1:0-274 GCF_047302915.1 Massilia sp. CT11-108
TGTGAAAGAGCGCGCACGTGCAGGGACTTTGCCATGGTAACATCGACCACCAGCACGACGGCCACGCCGACGCCCACACCCGCAGCGACCCCCGCCAACGCTCAGAGCGTGGTGAATGCGGCAACGCAATCGCTGCTGACGTCGCTCAATGCCGGCTCGGGCATCGATACCGGCACGCTCGTCCCCGCGCTCGTCACCGCGCAATTCGCGACCAAGACGGCTGCGCTCACGGCGAAGTCGACCGCGCTTACGTCGCAGATCTCGGGGATCAGTT
>NZ_JBKYMO010001503.1:0-274 GCF_047302915.1 Massilia sp. CT11-108
GAATTATGGGAAAGGCGTACAATGAATCCCTTTCCGAAACGACTATTGTGATTATTGTATCCACTCGCCAAGCGATTGAGTTCACTCTTTCCGATTCCGGTACTTTCCAGCTGAATGATAGGTCTGACAGGTCAGCTACCATCGAATTCCATCGACATGATGACGAGCTTACCTTCTCGTCTGTTCACTCTCCAATCTCCTCTGCTCCAAGATCTTTCGGTACTTGTCGTTGTTTGTAGGTTTGATGGCTCCCTCGTGAGCGACTGCGCCGAGG
>NZ_JBKYMO010001504.1:0-274 GCF_047302915.1 Massilia sp. CT11-108
CCTCTATCATTTCGTTGTATCAGTATCCTCAGCCGTGTTTAATAGGACCAGTAAGTCATCCAATACTCCTTCCTTGCCAGACACGACCTTCTCTCCAAATGATTATTACAAAGAATCGCTACTCGGACCCCCTGCTTAGGCGGGGTGCAGACGATTATTCTAAATACCTCTGATATCTACCGTTCCTCCTTCTGAGCTTTTGATCTGAAATCGAAACTGACAAGTAGGGCACGGCTGTATTTTCACCTCGGGATTCTCTCTAACTGCTCTTCAT
>NZ_JBKYMO010001505.1:0-274 GCF_047302915.1 Massilia sp. CT11-108
GTGTTTGCTCAGCGCAGACGTTTTCAGGGCTGCAAGTGGTCTAGGAGGCAAACCAAGGGACAATGAACAGAGTCATAGGCTGACGCTGGAGCGAGCCAGTGGAAGTGAAGGCGGACCAGGTGGGAGCCGTGGGCGCATTTGAACTAGCGTGCTTTTGGCACTAGCACACTGCTGAGATTTTTTGTGGCCGACCTCTTAAGCCAAAAAGCGCCCACCTTCTCTGTCCCTCCATCACCAAATCCACCACACAACCACTACACACACTACCCTAGAT
>NZ_JBKYMO010001506.1:0-274 GCF_047302915.1 Massilia sp. CT11-108
GCAGGCTACCGGCGCGCCAATGGCGGCGGGGCGAAGCGGAACAGGCGGAAAGCGCCGGTCGCGCCCGTCTCGCGGCCACGCAGCGCGGCATGAGGACAACGGGCAAGGCGCCCGTTCGCCCTCAACGAGCCGCCATCGCGACGTCCTGATTGCTGCGCCCGCTCACGAGGCAGCCCGACATGAATGCATCGCTCTGGCTGCTGGCTGCCGCGTTGCCGAAGCCTCGGCTGAGCGCGTCGTATTTCACCTGCTCGGCGCCCTGCGAGCATGCCAT
>NZ_JBKYMO010001507.1:0-274 GCF_047302915.1 Massilia sp. CT11-108
GTTCGGCATGGTCGCCGCGAGCGGCATCCGCACGCTGTCGAAGGTGAAGTTCAACAACTCGAACATCCTGATCGTCGCCGTGGCGCTGGGTGTCAGCCTGCTGCCGACCGTCAGCCCCGACATCTACGCGCAGTTCCCGACCTGGTTCACGATCGTGTTCGACTCGGGTATCAGCGCCGGAGCGCTCGTCGCCGTGCTGCTCAACCTGCTGCTCAACTCGGAGTCGCAGCAGCGGCGCCACGGCGGCGTCGACCGCGACGTGTCGGCGCACGAC
>NZ_JBKYMO010001508.1:0-273 GCF_047302915.1 Massilia sp. CT11-108
AGGTCGAGCACGGCCGCCGCGTAGTCCTGCGCGCGCAGTTCGCGCTCGGCCGCATCGCCGCTCTGCACCCAGTCGACCTGGAAGCCGAGCTGGCGCAGCCCGGCGCGCAGGCCGTCGCCGAGCAGGGGATCGTCTTCCGCGAGAAGGATGTGCATGCGCTCATTCTCCCACGCGGCGGGTCAGTCGTCACCGTCTTCGCCATGGGCCTCGGCCGCCGCGACGGCGCCCAGGCCGGCGGCCGGATGGCTCAGCTGCCAGCCCCAGAACCCGAGC
>NZ_JBKYMO010001509.1:0-273 GCF_047302915.1 Massilia sp. CT11-108
CCGACATGGCGCAGCTGGTCGCGTTCGCGGCCGCGTTCAGCCGGCGCCGCTGGGCCGACGCGGCGGGCGGGGGAGGATCGCGGTGAGCGTGGAAGGTCCGGACCTGGAGAGCCTCGTGCGCCGTCTTGCCGGGACGCCGCCCGAGTTCACCGACGAGCCGCGGATCGGCGGCAGCGGCCGCGTCGCGGGGGGTGGGTTTTTAAAAAAAACCGCCCCCCCGGGCCGGGGGGGGAGGGGGGGTGGGGGGGGGGGGGGGGGATAAATAGGGGGGGG
>NZ_JBKYMO010001510.1:0-273 GCF_047302915.1 Massilia sp. CT11-108
GGTATGGCCCCTACAAAGGGCGACGAACCGCCTACGGTACCCAGCCGGCTGGTCCAGACGTAAGTCGAGTGGGGATCAAACGGGTCATGCTGATCGGATACAGCTTAGACAATCACACCGGCTCGGTCAATGTTGTCCGGTACAACCACGGCGCCAAGTACATTCTCACCGGCAGCTCCGACAGAAGTGTCAGGCTCTGGAACGCCGCTGCAGGCAAAGAGATCAAGGTGTATCAGGGGCATGCTCATGAGATCCTAGCTCTTGACGTGTAGG
>NZ_JBKYMO010001511.1:0-273 GCF_047302915.1 Massilia sp. CT11-108
AGCAGGCGCTACAGAACACCCTGGACGTCCTCGACTCACTCGGTATTAGTACCACCGCAGATGATGAGATGCTCGCCCGGTTCCACCAGCAAGCCGCCACAGATAGCGACTACGACATCGACCAAGACAACTGGCTCGATGACACCCCGGAGAACGACAGCCCGGAACTGTAGAAAATTTCGCGCGCCCTTGTGGACTCCGGACATATGGTAAACAATGTTTACGAAAGCAAATAACGCTCACGAGAAAAAGAGTAGGACTGCCAAAGACAGT
>NZ_JBKYMO010001512.1:0-273 GCF_047302915.1 Massilia sp. CT11-108
GTAGAAGGCCTTAAGCATCAGCGGGCCGTTCTGGTAGGCCATGGCGCCGGCAAGCTGCCTGCCAGCGTTGAAGTGCCCCGCCGTTCCGTTCAGGCCGGCTTGCGCGCGGAACGAGAAGCCACCCCAGGTCGGCGAGTTGTAGGTGATCGCCTTCTGGCGTGAGCCCCAGGTGCGGTTGGCCTGCAACGTCTCGGCGCCCATGTTCTGCAGACCCATCGGGTCAATCGACCATGTCTCGCCATCGGGAATGCCCATGGCCCGACCGAGCAACAG
>NZ_JBKYMO010001513.1:0-273 GCF_047302915.1 Massilia sp. CT11-108
CACCAGTATGTCGTGAACATGATCGACATGTCGCAGTGAAAGGGTCCAGGACCCAGGTGGAAGGAACGACCCCGGTACAAATGAAACTCGAGTGTAAGGTGTGGCAATTCCCGAAGCTGTGGTGTCTAGACGCGCTCTTGGTAGCGCTGGTAGTCGCGCAAGCCACGAAATGTCTGGGAGTTTGCTGGGCTGTCATCTGATCCGAGATCAGGATCCAATCAGAACGCCGTCGACTAACGGCGTTAGGTATAGCGACCGAGAACAGCCCCACAT
>NZ_JBKYMO010001514.1:0-248 GCF_047302915.1 Massilia sp. CT11-108
GTCATAATCATGCCCGCGCCTGATCCTCTGGACAACATGACAAAATAAAACCATGCCGCACTTTTTTATTGCACGCCCCGTTTTTGCCTGGGTTATTGCGTTATTTATTATCCTCGGCGGGCTGCTCGCCATTCCAAAGCTGCCCGTATCACAATATCCGGCGGTGGCTCCGCCGGGGGTGATTATTTCCGTCACCTTTCCAGGTGCGACGTCGGAGATGATGAACACTTCGGTTATTTCGCTGATTG
>NZ_JBKYMO010001515.1:0-273 GCF_047302915.1 Massilia sp. CT11-108
GTCACATTGACGAAGAAAATCAATCAAGCCGTTGAGCAAGGTGCAGAAGCGATGACGTTAGAAGTTTCAAGTCATGGTTTATCACTTGGTCGTTTACGCGGTGTTGAGTTCGATGTAGCTATCTTTTCAAATCTAACGAAAGACCATCTCGATTTCCATGGCAGCATGGAAGCGTATGGTCATGCGAAATCATTGTTATTTAGTCAACTGGGTGAAGATTTAAGTAAGGATAAAGAGGTCGTGTTAAATAATGATGACCCATTTTCAGAGTAT
>NZ_JBKYMO010001516.1:0-272 GCF_047302915.1 Massilia sp. CT11-108
ACGACGACCATCGCGCCTGCAGCATGCAGCTTCTCGACGGCGGCGCGGTAGTCGCGCACGTCGCCGTTCACGCCCGGGTATTGCAGCAGGACGCCGAAGCAGGATTCGGCGAGGTTCCCGATCTCGGCGGCGGCGACGGTGCGCACCTCGACGCCGATCGGCAGCGCGCGGGTCTGCACCACTTCCAGCGTCTGCGGCAGCACGTCGTCGGCGACGTAGAACACTTTCGATTGCGACTTGCCGACGCGCTGGATCAGCGTCATGGCCTCGGC
>NZ_JBKYMO010001517.1:0-272 GCF_047302915.1 Massilia sp. CT11-108
GGTCTCGCTCGACAACGGCGCCAGCTGGACGGCGGCGCAGGTCAACGGCACGGCCTGGTCGCTGGCGGCCACGCTGGGCGGCAGCGGCACGCTGCAGGTGCGCGTGGTCGACGCCGTCGACAATGCCGGGCCGGTGGCTGCGCAGGCCTATGTGCTGGATACGGCGGCGCCGACGGTGACGATTACCAGCGACGCCGCCGCGCTCAAGGCCGGCGAGACCGCCACCGTCACGTTCACGTTCAGCGAAGACCCGGGCGCGAGCTTCACCTGGG
>NZ_JBKYMO010001518.1:0-272 GCF_047302915.1 Massilia sp. CT11-108
GACATAGCGAGCGCCGCTGGGGGCGGTCTGGCCGTGGGCACTCATGCCGCCTCCAGCACCAGCTTGGCGAAGAGCTGCAAATCGACATTGCCGCCCGAAAGAATCACGCCGACACGCTTGCCACGCACGTCGACCTTGCCGGTGAGTGCGGCGGCGGCTGCGAGGCAGCCCGTGGGCTCGACGACAGCCTTCATGCGCGACGCGAAAAACTGCATGGCGCGGACGAGTTCAGCATCGCTCACGGTCACGATGTCGTCGACCAACTCGCGAAT
>NZ_JBKYMO010001519.1:0-272 GCF_047302915.1 Massilia sp. CT11-108
GGTCATCTTCAAGCGTGCCGATGAATACGTCAAGGAGTACCGATCCCAGGAGAAGGAGGAGATCCGATTGAAGCGAGAGGCCAGGAAGACTGGTGACTTCTACGTCGCCGCTCAGCCAAAGGTCTACTTTGTCGTCAGGCTCAAGGGGTGAGTATCTGAGATCGAACTGTCAAGGGGGTTGCTGACCAGCCAGTATCTCCAAGATCGCCCCCAAGCCCAAGAAGATCCTTCAGTTGCTCCGACTCCTCCAGATCAACAACGGTGTCTTTGTC
>NZ_JBKYMO010001520.1:0-272 GCF_047302915.1 Massilia sp. CT11-108
TCCTCACAGACTTCAACGATTACCGAAAATGCCCAAATCCGATGACTCGCGAGCAGGAGATCAAGAGACTGCAGGAACAATCACAGTGAATCTTACGGTCAGTCCAGCGCTCCCTATGTATCAATGAGCGGTCTTTGCGACACTACTGTTTAGTCGTGTGACAGCTGATACTCCCAGCAAACCGTCGAGGGTAGCGAGAAGGTTATCAAGCTGGATCCCAGATATCACGACCAGGCAGTATACAGCTTCAATGGGGTCAAATGGGTGGGCTC
>NZ_JBKYMO010001521.1:0-272 GCF_047302915.1 Massilia sp. CT11-108
GACAAATCCGAGTACGGCTTTTAATGAAACTAATAGAGAGCGGAAGACAAACATTAATAGAATGAATGCTAAACCTACGATGACACCCGCAAAGACAGGAATCGCATTGTTAAGTTTTTGAGACATATCAATGTTGATGACACTTTGTCCTGAAATTTCAGTACTGAAATCATATTTTTCTTTTGCTTGGCTCGCAAAATCACGTAAGTCTTTTGTTAATTCACTTGTAGATTCTGCATTAGGTCCTTCTTCAGGAATGATCGCCATCAACG
>NZ_JBKYMO010001522.1:0-272 GCF_047302915.1 Massilia sp. CT11-108
ATTCAGGCGTTGGTGGGCATCTCTGCGGTGAGCTCTCTGTCACCGCAACGTAGCAGTGCCCCAAACGGTGTGGAACATTTGACTCCACGCTATTGCGACAGGCCAACTCGGTAGATGAGGTCGAAAGAAGATGTCGCATAATTCATACCTGGCTAGCTTCTTTGACGATTGCTCGACTGCGAAACACTGATTCGTCTTCGTTGATCTCCCCCAACCAGGCGTAACACAGCCATGCTGGGCAGGGAGACATTCAGAAGCAGACGAGCCACTAT
>NZ_JBKYMO010001523.1:0-272 GCF_047302915.1 Massilia sp. CT11-108
CAGGACGACTACGCCAGCTGCGGCAGGCCTGCACCACTTCTTTTTCCAGCAGAACCGGGTCGATGTCCAGACGGTTCTTCGGGTCGACCCGCAGAATCAGCTGCACACGGGCCAGCACGGATTCGGAGAAGAAGGTCCAGAACTCGCAGTCAGAGGCTTTCAGACGATCCATCAGCACTTGCTGTATCTTCTGGCGCACTTCGGTGGAGTAGATGTCACGCGGCACATAGGCCAGGCAGTAGCACAAACGACCGTACGGGTCTTTGCGCAGG
>NZ_JBKYMO010001524.1:0-271 GCF_047302915.1 Massilia sp. CT11-108
GCACGGCACCGACCTCGCGCAGCAGCTGGCGAGCGCCCAGGCGCAGGCGCAGGAACTGCACCACGCGCTGGCGCGGCTGGACGAGCGCATCGGCCGGGCCGAGGCGCATGCGGCCGAGATGTCGCAGCGCGTCGTCGATCTGTTGTCGAGCACCTCGTGGCGCATCACCGAACCGCTGCGGCGCGCGATGACGCTCGCCCTCCGCCTGCGCAGCGCGCAGCGCGAAGGCCGCATCGGCAGCGGCATCAAGACGCGCGTAAAGGGCCTGGTG
>NZ_JBKYMO010001525.1:0-271 GCF_047302915.1 Massilia sp. CT11-108
ACTTCACCTTGGGGGTGACGGGCTCGAGCACGAGCTCGATCGACACCATCGAGGCGTTGTCGCCCTTGCGGAAGCCGAGCTTCGTGATGCGGGTGTAGCCGCCCTCACGGTTCTCGACGAGCGGCGCGATCTCGGTGAAGAGCATGTGCGCGGCGTCCTTGTTGTTGCGCAGCGTCTGCATCGCACGACGACGCGACGCGAGGTCGCCCCGCTTCGCGAAGGTGACGAGGCGCTCGGCGACGGGGCGGAGGCGCTTGGCCTTCGTCTCGGT
>NZ_JBKYMO010001526.1:0-271 GCF_047302915.1 Massilia sp. CT11-108
TCGCGGTTGCGTGGGGGTCGGGTGCGCCGGACGGGTCCGGCCGGAGGCGCCGGCTCGAGGGCTTGTGGGGGTGCGATCGATGGAGTGGTCACTCGGCGTTCCTCATGGCGATGCGGTAGTAGGCGATGGAGATGACGCCCGCGACGACGGCGAGCAGCACGGTGACGGCCGCGGCGGAGCCGAAGTCGTTGTTCACGAACGCCTCGCGCATGGCGAGCATGGTCGGCACGTAGGAGATGTTGACGGAGTCCGCGATGACGCGCATGACCTG
>NZ_JBKYMO010001527.1:0-270 GCF_047302915.1 Massilia sp. CT11-108
AGACTATACGGATGGGAATCCGCGAGTGAGTGAGCGATGATAGATATATAGGGTACAGAAAGAGTATGAGGGCGGGATGTAGACCGGTGACTGTCTACTTGCCTTCCTTGATGAATGCTCAACTAGCGAGATTCCGGGACTTGGCTACCCGTCACACGGTAACGGGTTATCAAAAGATAACAGAAGATCACGGCATATTGACACGTCACTACAACTCACAACTTGTTTCCAAGATTGACTTCAAAACCTCCTCATTTGACTCGTTCGTTT
>NZ_JBKYMO010001528.1:0-270 GCF_047302915.1 Massilia sp. CT11-108
GGCCAGGCCTTCGCGAAACGGATCGGGTACGGGCATGTTCGGGTTCTCTTGTTGTTATGTTTTGGGTGCGATGGTGAGGCGGCTTGCCCGCGAAAGGGACGCCACGGTTTCAGACCGTAGGCGGCCCCGGATACCCACAATGCGCCCAAGACTCCGCCCGGCTGTACCACGCCATCATCACCATTTGCAGCAACGAGCTATGGCCCATGCGCAGCAGGCTCAACGAGCTGTTTTCCCAACGGTCGAGAAAATGTCGGATGGCTTCGCTGC
>NZ_JBKYMO010001529.1:0-270 GCF_047302915.1 Massilia sp. CT11-108
GTGCTGACCCGAACAGGCTCAATTGTTCACCGTACCCCCTTATGTGGTCGCTCTCGTCACCATGCTTCTCCTCACTTCGTTCTCGGATTGGAAGCAGACTCGTGGTCTGCCCGCGGCGGGTATCTTTCTCGTCGGTCTCACTGGCTGGGCCATCTTGCTAGGCGTCCCCGCCGCCCACGCCACTGCTACTCAGCTGCACGTAAGGTACTTTGGATGTATCTGCGTTGTTGTCGCCGGTTACGTCTATATCCCCATCATCATCTGTAAGTC
>NZ_JBKYMO010001530.1:0-270 GCF_047302915.1 Massilia sp. CT11-108
GGTCTGCCTGGGCGCATCGGAGTAAGGCAAGCCGCAGATCCAGCGGTGAAGAATGGCAATATCGTCGCGACTGAAGATTCGGAACATCTTGCCCCGCGGCGAAATCAGGCTGGTGAGCAGTGGACTCGATTCCGGCCTGCCCGCCCGCACGTAAGCGCTGGCGGCAAGATGGTCGAGAAACTTCAAGGAGTCGTCGACTGCGAGCAAGGGCTTCATCGGCACCTTATTCAACTGAGTCTTGTCATGGTATTGACAAGCATCCAGCCGACG
>NZ_JBKYMO010001531.1:0-269 GCF_047302915.1 Massilia sp. CT11-108
AGGCCGGCCGAGATCTGGTTCGTCGTCAGCGCCTGCACCTGGCTCGTCTTGAACGCGGCGAGGTCGGCGGTTTGCAGAGCTGCAACCTGGTTCGTCGTCAGCGCGGCGGTCTGCGCGGTCGTCAGCGCGCCTGCCTGCGAGGTGGTCAGCGCGACGATCTGGTTCGTCGTCAGGCCGGCGGACACCTGGTTAGTCGTCAGCGCGGCGATCTGGTTCGTCTTCATGGCGGCCAGGTCGGCCGTCTCGATCGCGGCGACCTGGTTCGTCGT
>NZ_JBKYMO010001532.1:0-269 GCF_047302915.1 Massilia sp. CT11-108
GGGGGGGGGTTTTTTTTAATACCCCCCGGGCGGGGGGCGCCGGGCGCCCCCCCCCCCCCCCCCCCCGGCCCCCCCCGCGCCCCTGTTCGCCGGCGCGCGCCGCCTCCACCGCCGCATTCAACGCCAGGATGTTGGTCTGGAAGGCGATGCCGTCGATGACGCCGATGATGTCGACGATCCGGTTCGCCGACGCGTTGATCGACTCCATCCTGTCGACCACGCCGGTCACGACCGCGCAACGGGGCGGCCGAGGCCACCAGCCGGTCGGC
>NZ_JBKYMO010001533.1:0-269 GCF_047302915.1 Massilia sp. CT11-108
CGTTGCTGACCGCCGGCGCGCAGTGTTACCCGCGCCTCGCACGCATGCTCGCGTGGTCGGTCGTCCCGCTCGGCGTGGCGGGACTGATCGGCAGCTCGGCCCACCATCTGGCCGGCCAGATCGCCGAGACGGCGCGGCTGGAAACCGACGCCGAACGCGCCGCGCACCTGGCCACGCTCGCGACCGTCGTGCTGCTCGTGCTGGCCCACGCGACCGTCGACATCGGCCGCGCCATGCTTGCCGCCGACCGCCGCCGGACGTCCGCCATC
>NZ_JBKYMO010001534.1:0-269 GCF_047302915.1 Massilia sp. CT11-108
GTGTGACTTCTGGCAAGGAGACCACTGACCTCGTTTGCGACCAAAGTCACGACCGTATGAGGAAAGATGCGGAAAAAGTGCGCAGTCGTACCTGTCGCGATAAGCAGAGCTTGCAGCATGCCGACGTACCCTTGTACCAGCCAGCGATTCCTTCCGCCTTGAACGTCTTCCACAAGCAGTCGATGGGACCCTTGTAGAGCAGTCCACGGACTTTGCCAGTAATAGGGTCCTTTACTGTGTTTTCTGCCTAGTCAGCGTGATAGACAGAC
>NZ_JBKYMO010001535.1:0-269 GCF_047302915.1 Massilia sp. CT11-108
CGGCAATAACGAAACAGGTACCGCCGGTGTGGCAATGTCAAAACAGCCATCACCGTATGACCGGAGAACGCATTTCTAGATTCCATCTTCTACTCTTCCGCCGGCAACATGTCGCAGAGGCCAGCGGAGAACGAAGGCAAGCGTCAACGGAAGAAACGCATGCCGCTCAATTGCTCCGGTAAGGCTTTGTCTGCTACCGGTTGTATCTCACTGAACGGGATTAGAGTGTCGCCGGCTAAAGATGAAATGCGACCGGGATGGTAAGTCCT
>NZ_JBKYMO010001536.1:0-269 GCF_047302915.1 Massilia sp. CT11-108
GTCGCCCTCGTCGGGGTATTGCGAGTTGATGGCATCCGCGATACAAGCGTCAATGATGAATGTTCCAGTAGCGTTGATGTCCATGGTCTTTCTGAAGTCCTGTTGAGATCAGCACAATCTTTGAGGTGGAATAGAATTTTCTCACTTTTACACTGTCAACCATCTTGTTGCTCCACTTTCGGGATGTCGCTACCGCAGCACAATGGACACCACCCGCTAGACTGCCCTTGGGGATGGCCTTCAATGCCTCGGTACAAGCGGCTTGTACC
>NZ_JBKYMO010001537.1:0-268 GCF_047302915.1 Massilia sp. CT11-108
GCCTGCCGCCGCCGCGCGTGGACCCGTCGGACAACCGGGCGCCCGACCAGCCGCCGCAAGGCAGCACGGTGCCGGTCCAGCAGCAGCAACAGTAAGGGCTGTCTCGCGCCGCGGGGCGCCGAATGGTAAACTGCCGCCTTTTGCCGCAGAGGACCACGATGGCGCTTCGCGACCGCGCGCTGGAATTATTGATCGAGACGGATGCCGCCGCCAAGACGGCGGGCGTGGCCGCGCTGGCCGACGCCTGTCGCGCCGGGGCGGTGCCGGT
>NZ_JBKYMO010001538.1:0-268 GCF_047302915.1 Massilia sp. CT11-108
GTATACAACTTTGTAAATAACGTAGTATTTAACTGGCACCACCGTTCAATGGATGGCGGCGATTATACTACCAATTACAATGTGATCAATAACTATTTTAAACCAGGTCCGGTTACACCAAAAGATGAACCGGTTGGTCACCGCATCCTGAAACCGGAATCGGGCAGGAGCAAGCTTAAAGAAAAAGTATTCGGTCGTGTTTACGCCTCAGGTAACATCATGGAGGGCTATCCTGAGGTAACCAAAGATGCATGGAACGGTGGTATCC
>NZ_JBKYMO010001539.1:0-268 GCF_047302915.1 Massilia sp. CT11-108
GCCTTTGACAGAGAGATGGCACGCTTTACCCGCAGAAGCAAGTGGGCCCATTAAGCAATCCCTCCTTTCGACACTTGGCACGCAGAACCGTCAAGTCGGAAATACTGTCGCTCAGTGTGTTTCGGCCGTGGCAATGGTCGAGCTTCCCGACGAGAAATGGCCAGAATTGATGCCCGCCCTACTTCAGTTTGCGCAGGATCAGGACAATGTTCAGCTCAGAGTGTCGACACTGGTCACATTGGGATTCATCTGTGAAACCATCGTAGGT
>NZ_JBKYMO010001540.1:0-268 GCF_047302915.1 Massilia sp. CT11-108
AATGGGCGCCCCCCATTAATACAGCGGACCGCTAGGCCCGCGCAATTAAGGGAACGGAACCCAATTAGAACAAGGATTTGCCAAAAATACGGTTGTTTTTGGCGGCGCGAAAATTTTAAAAACAAAAATCCCCCGCCCCCCGCGCTCTAGGGGCTGTAACGCGCCCAGGGTATATTGCACCTTTACCGCTCGGCCAACCAGCGCAGCCTGGGTGCCGGGCGGCACGACGTGGCGCACATGGATTTAATGTTGCTGGGCCGTGCGGTAC
>NZ_JBKYMO010001541.1:0-267 GCF_047302915.1 Massilia sp. CT11-108
GATGAAGGGCACCTCGTTGACGTGCAGGGCGTGGAAGACGAGCTTCACGCCGATGAACGCGAGGATGACGGCGAGACCCTGCGACAGGTACACGAGACGCTCGAGCAGACCGCCGATCAGGAAGTACAGCTGGCGCAGACCCATCAGCGCGAAGGCGTTGGCGGTGAAGACGATGTACGCCTCGTTGGTCAGACCGTAGATCGCGGGGATCGAGTCGAGCGCGAACACCAGGTCGACGAAGCCGATCGCGATGACGCAGAGCAGCAG
>NZ_JBKYMO010001542.1:0-267 GCF_047302915.1 Massilia sp. CT11-108
GGCGGCCGCTATTTTTCTTTATATAAACCCCGGCCCCCCCCCCCGCCCCCCGGCCCCCCCCCACATAAAAAAAAAAAACCAAACAAACCAACCCCCCCACCCCCACCTTCCCAATCCCCACCCCCCCCCCCCCCCCCCCCCCCCCCGACCTCCCCCCCACCCCCACCCCACCCCCACACACAACCCATCATTATATAACTACTTATATAAAAATATTATCTACCACCGCCCCCCCCCCCCTTAAACCCCCCCCCCAGAGGCGTTGTT
>NZ_JBKYMO010001543.1:0-267 GCF_047302915.1 Massilia sp. CT11-108
TGATGTTACCTGCGCCTTGCAGGTAGACCAGCGGCGCGCCGCCGGCGGAGCTGTCGATGACCTCACCAGCGTCGTTGGTCAGGGTATAGTCGATGGAGACAGCCTTATTGGCGGCGATCAGCATGGGGCGAGACCTTTTGCATAAGAAAGATGAATGTCCAAGTTTAGCGAAGCAATCGCCCGAAAGCGAACACAACCCAGACAAACGGGGTGCAATGAAAGCCTCGACCATTACAGGTTTTCATCAGGACGAGGACGGGCACTGGG
>NZ_JBKYMO010001544.1:0-267 GCF_047302915.1 Massilia sp. CT11-108
ACTTATATCAGTATGCGTAAGATGCTATGTGTAATGTGACATACCTTGTCGGGAGCAGTAGAGCTAAGGAAAGCCGCGGCCAGCAGCTTAGTCTCCTTGTCCAAGAAGCCGGAGAGCAGAGCCTCGCCCGCTACGACCTCTTTCTTGGGAGGCATCTTGACGATGTAGGTGTAGGTGGTTTTGATTGAGGAGTGAAGAAGGAAGAAGTAAGCTGCAAAGCGCGGAATTCAGAATGAAGTTGTTGGAAGCTGTGAGTAAAAGGAAGGT
>NZ_JBKYMO010001545.1:0-266 GCF_047302915.1 Massilia sp. CT11-108
GTCGCGCCGCGTTCCACTTCCGCGTGGTCGAAGTGGCGACGATGTTCCTGCTGCCGCTGCTCGCGCTGGCGCTCGGCATCCCGCCCAAGCGCTCGACCTCGGCGCTCGGCGTGTTCCTGGCGATCGTGATGGTGGTCACCTATCACAAGATCAACCAATATGCCGAGGCGATCGGCAGCCTCGGCAGGATCGATCCGCTGATCGCCCTGTGGACGCCGTTCGTACTGTTCGCCGCTTTGGTCGGCTGGATGTTCTACACCATCGCC
>NZ_JBKYMO010001546.1:0-266 GCF_047302915.1 Massilia sp. CT11-108
GTAGACGGCCTTGTCGGAACCGATGCGGTGGATCAGCGTGAAATAGGCGGCGAAGGCGATCACCGAGCCGAACAGCGAGAGGTAGAGCAGGCCGCCCCAGTATCTGGCGGTGGACGGCATGCTGAACGATTGGCCGCTGACCAGCACCCACACGGCCACCAGCAGGCTGCCCCACAGCATCGACCAGGCCATGGTCAGCAGCACGTTGGACGATTGCTCGCGCACCTTGATGACGACCACGTTGCCGACCGAGCTGGCGATGGTGG
>NZ_JBKYMO010001547.1:0-266 GCF_047302915.1 Massilia sp. CT11-108
TTTCCAGGCCATGCAAGTCTTTACCGCTGTGGTTGATGCCAACAGCTTCACGCGCGCTGCGGACAACCTGAACCTGCCGCGCACTACCGTCACCACCCTGATCCAGGGCCTGGAGAGCATGCTGCGGGTGCGTCTGCTGAATCGCACCACGCGCCGCATCAGCCTCACGCCCGATGGCGCGGCCTACTACGAGCGCTGCGTGCGCATCCTGGCTGACGTCGACGAGACCGAGCAGTCATTCCGCAATGTCACGCGCGGGCCCCAGG
>NZ_JBKYMO010001548.1:0-265 GCF_047302915.1 Massilia sp. CT11-108
TGGTAGGCCGGTCGGCCTGTTTTCGCTGGATGTACGCGCTCAAAACCGAGGCCCGCGAGGTCAAGTTCTTCAACGAACACATCGATCACGCGAACCGGATTGTCTTCAGCCACGTAGTCGTCCAAATGCTCGGGAAGTAAAGTCCCTTGCCCGCGATCTTCGCCTTCGATAAAGCGCTTCATTTGGCACCCCAGTGATGAGATACTTCCTCAACGTTTACCGGACCCGTTTCGTTTACACCGGCCTACGTTTTTACACAGCCTGG
>NZ_JBKYMO010001549.1:0-265 GCF_047302915.1 Massilia sp. CT11-108
GGCCGGGGAATGCGTGGCGCAGCGGCGCCTGCAGGAGGCGGTCCGTGCGCTGCAGCAGCGCGCCGAGCAGCAATCCCTCCGGTCCCTGCTGGGCTTCCAGTTGCAGATCGTTGCCCTCCTTGAGCAGGAAGACGCCCGCATGCAGCACGCCCGGCCACGCGCGCAGCGCGGCGCACAAGGCTTCGGACAACGTATGTGCGTCTTCCGCCTCGTCGAGCGCGGCCTGCACGCGGGCGCGCAGGTCCAGCAGGGCGCGCAGGCCGGC
>NZ_JBKYMO010001550.1:0-265 GCF_047302915.1 Massilia sp. CT11-108
GGTCTCGGCATGGCGCGCGTGGCGCCCGCGCTCGTGCGCGCGGGCTGCCGCGTGTTCTTCACGGCCCACGTCGACGAAGGCATCGGCCTGCGCGACATCGTCCCGCCCGACAGCACCATCTACGTCCTGCATGGCCCGCCGCCCGGTACCGCCGCCGACTTCCTCGCACACGGCTTGACGCCGGTGCTGAACGACCCGGGCCAGGTGCGCGAATGGAGCGCCCTGTGCGCACGCGTCGGCCGCCGTCTCGCGGCCGCGGTGCAGG
>NZ_JBKYMO010001551.1:0-265 GCF_047302915.1 Massilia sp. CT11-108
TCGATCCAGTTCATGCGCGAGTCGCTGGGCTACACGTAAGCGGAGGCGCGCAATGCGTCGGAACGCTACATGGCGTGGCCGTCGCTGGCGCTGGGCTACAAGATGGGCGCGGTGAAGATCCAGTAACTGCGCGCCCGCGCGGAAAAGGAACTCGGCACGAAATTCAGCCTTCCGAAGTTCCACGAGTTCGTGCTGGGCGAAGGCACTGTGGCGGTGGCGCTGCTGGAAAAGAAGGTCGATCGCTTGATCGCCGAGAGCAAGTAAT
>NZ_JBKYMO010001552.1:0-265 GCF_047302915.1 Massilia sp. CT11-108
GGTGCGTTCGGAGGCCGGTCCGACCGCGGTCACGGTGACCACGGCCTCGCCGCGTTCGTCGCTCGAGGCCAGGTCGACGACGGCGGAGATGCCGAAGTCGTGGTCGCCCTCCGGGTCGGCGAAGATCTGGCGCACCCGCCACACCGTCGGCAGCTGCTCGACGACCAGCATGTGCGGCCCTCGGGCGGCCGCATCGGTGCCCATCGAGTCGTACTCGTCGTAGTAGCGGTCGAGCGCCTCTCCCCACCGGTCGACGTCCCAGCCC
>NZ_JBKYMO010001553.1:0-265 GCF_047302915.1 Massilia sp. CT11-108
TATCCAGGCCGGCCACAATTACACGTACACCCCGGTTGGCCAGTACGGTACATACCTCCGGAAGTTCATCGTCAAAAAATTGCGCTTCATCAACGCCTATCACATGTGCATCACTGGCTAACAATAAAATAGCCGAAGCACTATCAACCGGGGTGGAGGTTATTTTACTGGCATTGTGTGAAATAATGGCATCTTCGCCATAACGGGTATCAGCTTTCGGGCTAAAAATCTCGACTTTAAGCTTGGCTATACGGGCCCGGTTAAG
>NZ_JBKYMO010001554.1:0-265 GCF_047302915.1 Massilia sp. CT11-108
GTAGGGGTAGGAGGTTGAGAAGATCGAATGGGTCTCATTCCGCTACACCGTAAGTACTATATCGTGGAGAATAACAAGGTAGAGGAAGGATTTACCCCGTATGAGTAAGGGTGATGCTGTCGTTTCGCCTGAGCCGCTCGTGGGACTGTTTAGCGTTGGTCGGGGTGTGGGGGACACCGGTAAGTGGATTGAGCGATGAGGAGGAGGATCGGAGGATGCCAGATAAGGGCTTTGGTCGATGTTGGGGGGCAGTAAGGATAGTCTC
>NZ_JBKYMO010001555.1:0-264 GCF_047302915.1 Massilia sp. CT11-108
CGGATCGCCCGCCTGGCTGGGGTTCGCCCCGCCGGACCGCAGCGAGCGGGCGATCCGCATCGGCGGGCAACTGCTCTACATCGCGCCGAATCCCGAGTCTGAAATCGGCGAGCGCCTGCACGACACTGTGCAAATCTGGATCACCCTGTTGTTCTTTTCCGGTACAACCCTGGCCGTCACGTGGTGGTGCGCCGACCGCGCGCTGTCGCCCGTGCGCGCGCTGGAGGCGGGCCTGCACCGCCTGGCGCGGGGCGAACCCGATCC
>NZ_JBKYMO010001556.1:0-264 GCF_047302915.1 Massilia sp. CT11-108
TCCGCGAACAGGTCGTCGAGGCCGTTCGCGGCCAGCGCCTTGCGCCCGAGCTCCGCGATCAGGGTCTGGCGCTGCGCGTTCTCGACGATCGTGCGCTCGAATTCCTTGCGTTCCGTGATGTCGATGTCGATGCAGATGTAGCGCTCGACCGTGCCGTGCGCCGCGAACATCGGCACGATGGTGCGGTACCAGTGGCGCCGGCCGTGGCGTCCCGCGATCACGACCTCGCCGTTCCACACGCGGTCCGACGGCTGCCACGGCAGG
>NZ_JBKYMO010001557.1:0-264 GCF_047302915.1 Massilia sp. CT11-108
CGCTGATGCTGCTGACGGGCGTGCAGGCGCTGTGGTACGCGGGCGCCGTGCCCAGGCCCGCCGGCAGCGCCAGCACGGCCAGCAGCCTGCATTTGCCGTCTGCTGCGCGCGGGCTTGCCCACGACAGGCAGCACATGCCTACGCCCATGCCGATCAGGCCCGCCTTGGTCAGCACCTGGATCGCGATGGCGATCAGCGAGAACGCCGCGGCCGTGGCGTCGTGCGGCCAGCCCTGCTCGATCGCGACCCCGGCGAGCCTGGACG
>NZ_JBKYMO010001558.1:0-264 GCF_047302915.1 Massilia sp. CT11-108
CTCCGTCTCGGGGGCTCGGAGAGGTTTATAAGACACCGGGCGAGATCGGGCGGCGGGCCGACGTGCGCACCGACCCGCGCGCGGCCGCGCGCCAGGGCACCTATCTCGCGCTGGACATCCAGGCCTGCCTCGCCGTCCCGCTGCGCAAGAGCGGGCGGCTGCAGGCGTTCCTGGTGCTGGGCCTCGACCGGCCGCACCCGTGGACCGACGCCGAGGTGGCGCTGGCCCGCGTGCGCGAGGCCGGGGCCGAAGGCGTCGATGGAA
>NZ_JBKYMO010001559.1:0-264 GCF_047302915.1 Massilia sp. CT11-108
TTTTCTTTTCTTTTGTTTTGGTTGGATGCGTTTTTTTCGAGGTCTTTTTCTCTGACATTGTTGTATATCTACTTTTTCATTTCTCTTTCGCTTGCTGCGTTGACGCACTGCAATGACTACTACAACGCCGTCACGAAGGGCAGCGTTAGCGGGTACGCGCAGATCCCGGCGTACGAGACGAGCTCGACGCTCACCTACGACTGCATCCTCGAAACCGGCAACAAGAACACCGGCGTCTCGAAGCTGCAGACCAATCTCAACGCC
>NZ_JBKYMO010001560.1:0-263 GCF_047302915.1 Massilia sp. CT11-108
CGTCCGGCCGGCAGCGTCACGAACGCCCGCGCCCGCGAGTACCTGCTGGCGCGCATCCGCGCGCTCGGCCTCGAACCCGAGGTCCAGGTCGACACCGTGTCCGCGACGTCGTGGGACTGGATGTCGCATGGGCAGAGCACGATGGCGACCGCGCGCAACATCGTCGTGCGCAAGCGGGGCGGCGCGCGCCATGGCGCCGTGCTGGCCATGGTCCATTACGATTCCGCCGCGCCGACGCCCGGCGCGGCGGAATCGTAATGGAC
>NZ_JBKYMO010001561.1:0-263 GCF_047302915.1 Massilia sp. CT11-108
GTGGTGGAGCGTGGCGCGCGAACGCCACGCGTTCAACCTGCTGCGCCACGACGGCCTGCGCGCGCTGTTCGGCGTGCAGCTCGCGTACACGTGCGGCGTGACGGCGTTCTACGAGTTCTATCCGCTGTGGCTCGTCGAGGTGGGCCATTACGATACGCGCGCGATCGCGCTCGTCAACGTCGGCATGTGCGGCCTGATGACGTGTTCCGCCCTGTTCGCCGGCCGCGCCAGCCGCACGGAGCCGATGCGCCGCGCCGCGTGGC
>NZ_JBKYMO010001562.1:0-263 GCF_047302915.1 Massilia sp. CT11-108
GTCCAGGCATCGCCAGCGTTATGACAAGAGGAAGATGTATGTGTTAGGAGCGTGGACCTGAAGACTTTTGACCTTTATCAAGGTGAAGCGATTCGGAGGGGTTACATAATACAATTCGAAACAATCGGAAGAATGTGATGCGAAATACGAAGCATTATTGCAACACGATTCCGAGAAGCTGTGGGTATCGGCATTCGGGTTATAGTAACCGGTCCCGGCATCTGTGAAGATGACAATTCAAATGATTTGGGCCAAGCATCTGC
>NZ_JBKYMO010001563.1:0-263 GCF_047302915.1 Massilia sp. CT11-108
TCTGCGTGGTGTAAAGCATATAGGGCGCGAGGTTGATATTGAGCGTGGCGAGCACGCCGCGGTTATCCAGCAGCGGGCTGCGAAACCAGAGTGCAATCACCGGCTGCGTTGGCATCATCGGCGTACCGGGTAAAATCACCATATCGGTGGTTTTATTAATATCGATGCCTGGAATCAGCCGTTTCATCGGCTCATCCATATCGCCGGTGGCCGACGAACAGTAGGCGTGCTGATCTTTTACCAACAGAAAGGCGCGCACATTC
>NZ_JBKYMO010001564.1:0-263 GCF_047302915.1 Massilia sp. CT11-108
GTGTCTGCGTCGTTGCCGAGGCCGTCGGAATGGCCACCAGCCAGCGTCATCACGTGAAGCTTCCTGGTCTAGGCGCGATCCAGGGGATTGCGGCAGGACTGCTGGTGGCAAGTCTGACCGTCCTGTCCCCGTTGACGCGATCAGCTGTCCCACCCGCTCCGGTATCGCTAGTGGCTACTGCGGCGGCTGCCCCGCAGCCTGCGCCTGAGGCTCAGGTGGACAGCGACTCTAGGCACGACGAGGACGTCATGACTGTCACAGTT
>NZ_JBKYMO010001565.1:0-263 GCF_047302915.1 Massilia sp. CT11-108
GGATACCCTCGTAGAGTTCGAGTCGCTTGAGGGCAGCGGCACCTCGGGAAGACTTGTGGGGAACCTAATTGTCAGCTCGGAAATACCAACATGAATAAGTAGCGTACCATTCCTCGGATGGCCTTGTAGAGGATCCTGGAGGGTGCTCGGTGGTGGAAGGGACCGGACTTTTTGGGGTTGACGATATGTCGCTCTGTATCGTTAGCGACTAGCCCCACCGGCTTGCTCCATCAGACTCACTGTGGAGGTATGCGTGGTACTTC
>NZ_JBKYMO010001566.1:0-263 GCF_047302915.1 Massilia sp. CT11-108
ATCTACAGTAGCTGTGTACAATCGTATGCCGACTCGTCCAAACTACTACCACAGCCTACTTGCCAGCAATCATCTTTGAAAGCATCTCCTCCATCCTCAATTGACTAGCCCTAACTTCCTTCATCTCCTCCTTCAGCCCCTCTACCTCCGCTTTATCCTTGGCGTCCAAGTTTACCTCCTTCCCTCGGCGAGGTGGAGGAGCACCATAGCCGTATATCTTGGCTAGCGGGCTATCCGGTCTTGATCTCGAGTTAGTTTGGGAT
>NZ_JBKYMO010001567.1:0-263 GCF_047302915.1 Massilia sp. CT11-108
GTGGTTCGCCGATGCGCGCTTCAGCGTCGGCGCCATCGAGAAGGCCATCGGGAGGCATGCGGACATCGAGGCTGAGCACCGCGCCTACACCGCTGAGGCCACCAAGCGCACCGCCGCGTGGGTCGCCGAGCGGAAAGCGAGGGCCGCATGAGCGCGAAAGGCGACGAGAGAGTGCGTTGGTGGCGTGAGTGGGTTGCGAAAGTCAGTGCCGAGGCGGCGACGCGCCAGATTCGGGCCTACGCCGAGGCACTGGAGCGCATCGC
>NZ_JBKYMO010001568.1:0-263 GCF_047302915.1 Massilia sp. CT11-108
CCCCTACCTACACCCGGTACAGGCGCTGGCGCTGCAACCGGGACCGGGCCTACATCACCCACATCCCCTCGATCATCCTTCCTTCCCTCCTTTATCAGGACCAGGAGTCGAGCGGCTACGTTGACTGGCGCAGGGAGAGGAAGGGCATCACCAACGGTTGAAGCTGCCAACCCATTGGGCTCGACTGCTTCGAGATCAGGTGGGGGTGCTGCCTCGACAGAAGGGATGGGAGTGACGAGGAGCGTCAGTTCACCGCATGGAGT
>NZ_JBKYMO010001569.1:0-262 GCF_047302915.1 Massilia sp. CT11-108
CATGCGCGCCTCCTGCTCCTTGAAGCGGCGTTCCGCTTCGGCCAGGTTGCGGTCGCGCTCCTCGACGACCGCCTGGCGCTTGAAGTGTTCGGCCTGCACCTCGATCGCGCGCTGGGCGGCGAGTGCGCTGCGGCGGCGTTCCTTCGCCTCGTCGAGGCAATTATTCACGAAAAACTTGTCGTAGCAGACGCGTTCCCGTTCCGCGAAGCGGGCCTCGATCGCGGCCCGCTCGCGCGCGACGGCGGCCAGTTGCTGGTCGGCC
>NZ_JBKYMO010001570.1:0-262 GCF_047302915.1 Massilia sp. CT11-108
GTGGTGGTGGCAAAGGCCCGCGCCAGCCGGATCCGCTGCAGACGACGTTCGGTTTTGCCGGCGCCGGCCAGAACCGCCGCAGCCAGGGTCCGCGCGTGAGCGACCACGGCATGCCGCGCCGCGGCCGCCGCGGTTAATTCGTCAAATCGCGGGGGGGGGGCGGGGGGGGGGGGCGCCGCAAATAAAAGCGGGGGGGGCCGGGGGGTTGGAAAAGGGTTAAAGTTTGGTTGGGGGTGTTTTTTTTGTTGGGGGGGGGGGGGCG
>NZ_JBKYMO010001571.1:0-262 GCF_047302915.1 Massilia sp. CT11-108
CCCGTTCGCTAGTGGTCAGCGCCATTCTCATGGATCGAGGTTTGTAGACATACGAATTTGACAGTCAAAGGAACTGGCTCATCAATATCTGCCAATCTGGACATGAAATGGACTCACTTTCTCCCAGAGCCCGGTTCATCCCGACTAAAATCTTGCCCAATCTCCCTTGCGAGTCCATCACTACGATATCAGTCATTGTACTCTGGATCAAATCGTAAACATCACGTACGAGCAGAACCCGCTCCTTGGTTGAAAACCAGAT
>NZ_JBKYMO010001572.1:0-262 GCF_047302915.1 Massilia sp. CT11-108
CTGGCTCCCTGCAACAGTCAGCCAAGGCTACCTAGACGAGAAACGATCGACATACTGCTTAACCACCCTTCTAATTGGGACCTTTGGCTTGAACTTCATCCTCTGTACAGGCTGTGAGGGCTGATCCGGTAGACTCGGAGTGGACCCAGCGCTTCCTGGCCTTGAGGCCGCGCGGGACATGGTCGACCCTTGGGAAGCAGGTAGTGTCGGTCGAGATGTAGCTGAAGGAGTGGTAGTTGAAGGCTGAGGGGCAGAAGAGGAG
>NZ_JBKYMO010001573.1:0-262 GCF_047302915.1 Massilia sp. CT11-108
CGAGATCACTGAGCTCATGAGTGGCCGTGCAGTGCCGTTCTAGCCGGTCATCCCCTGCGCCTCAGTCTTGGCGTACCCGCCCTGCACCGCCTCTTCACTGTTCCAGCCTCTTGGCTCATCTTTCTTTGGAGCATGCATGCGGGGTGTGATATTTGTGTCGTTGTACAGGGCGATGGAGGTTTTCATGTAAATAATTGTTCGTATTTTGTTGATGTGGATAGCTCAATCATGTTGTGATGACTTGAGGGATGTTTGTGGATGT
>NZ_JBKYMO010001574.1:0-261 GCF_047302915.1 Massilia sp. CT11-108
TTTTCGTCGGCTGGGTCTTTTTTGTTTAAGCGACTGGCCGCGCATGGGGCACGCGGCAAGCGAAGCGCTCGACGCCGGCATCGACAAGGCGAAGGACACGCTGGCCCGCGCGAGCGGCGCCGTCGGCAGCGGCATGGACAAGGCACGGCATGCGCTGGGCAGTGCGGCCGACGGGGGCGGACACGAGGTCGGCAACGGCATGGACAAGGCCCGCGCCATGGCGCACGACGTCCGCACCCCGGTGCGCGACACCCTGCAGGC
>NZ_JBKYMO010001575.1:0-261 GCF_047302915.1 Massilia sp. CT11-108
GCGGGGTATCGTAGTATTCGTCCTTGGTGGAAGTGCACCGCATGCACATCTCCGTGTGACCTTCTCGTCCCACATCTTTCTATTCCATCTTGCCTCTTCGAACTCAAGCCCTCTTCTCCGCTTCGTTCCCCTGCCATGCCAGATTCCATCTCCTCTTCAGCACATCTATGCTCTCCTGTGAGGTCCGGCCCTTCTCTTTCTCCTCGCGATTTATCCGTGTGAAGGCAGCGGCGAGACCGATGGATATGGCGAAAAGAGGGT
>NZ_JBKYMO010001576.1:0-261 GCF_047302915.1 Massilia sp. CT11-108
CCGTCCCCCTTGGATGTCCACTACCAACCCACCCCGAATCGTCACCTTATCTGATGGATCTACTGGGTCAAACACGCCAACAGCTCTCGTCGGCCGACGGGCGCTTCCTGCTCGATAAAGGAGTCACCGAGATGGTCAGGAGTTTGTGCGACAGTCTCCGAAGCGAGCTGTATGGATCCGCCGATATCCAGCAGACTGCATCCCAGCGAAGGCTTGTTGACTGCTTGCCCGAGTTCAACCGGTGGGCAAAAGGTGTATGGG
>NZ_JBKYMO010001577.1:0-261 GCF_047302915.1 Massilia sp. CT11-108
CCCCCGGCCCCCCCCCGCCACCCCCCGGGCGGATCCCGCCGCGCAACGCACTCTCTTAATTTTGTGGGGGGGGTGTTCAAACGCAGGGGGGCCCGCCGCGGCCCCGCGCGACGGGACTGTTCGATGCCGGCAGCGCGAGCCTGTCGCGCGCCGCCGGCGGCGGGAAGCCCGCCTGGGGGGGTGTGGTTTACAAATAGGGCGCGGGCGGCGGATAGAGAGGTGGGGGGGTGGGGGGGGGGCGGGTGATTTAAAAAAAGGGGG
>NZ_JBKYMO010001578.1:0-261 GCF_047302915.1 Massilia sp. CT11-108
TACTGTGATTCCGGTAAAGCCCTTTGCGCCGGAACGTGCGACCGTATCGCCCATATATTCGTGTTTAAGACTTACTCTTAAACACATCTGACGCAGCAGACGAAAAGAAAGGTGTAGATCTCGGAGGACGCCGTATCATTAAAAAAAAGCAGGACGGCCAGGTTCTGGCGCGCCGTCGCCTCGGGGGTGGGCGGGGGGGGCGGGGCCGTCGCGCGCGCGGGGGTGTCGGGGGGGGGCGGGCGGTCGGGCGGGCGGTGGGGG
>NZ_JBKYMO010001579.1:0-260 GCF_047302915.1 Massilia sp. CT11-108
CCATCGGCTCGCTCGGCGTGGGCCATCTGTGGGTGGGTCTCATCGGCATCATGGCGTTCGGGTTGCCGCATGCGTTCTACAACGCGGTCGTGCAGGCGTGGGCCGCGGACCGGTTCGGCGGCGGCCACGGGCAGGGCGCCGTCATGGGGCTGCTGTCGACGACGTTCTGCCTCGCGAACATCCTGATGGCGGCGGCGGGCGCCGTGCTGACGCTCGTGGATACGCGGCTCGTGCTGCTGACGGGCGCGATCCTGACGGCG
>NZ_JBKYMO010001580.1:0-260 GCF_047302915.1 Massilia sp. CT11-108
ACCTGGCGTTGCGGGGCTAGTCGCGGGCCAGACGCGCGAACGCCTCCGCGAATGCCCGCCCCGCCGCCTCGGCACGCGGCGCCCCGACGTCGAACGTGCAATGCCGCAGAGACGGTGCCGCCGCGAGGCCGGCCTGCGCCAGCATGTGCTCGGCCCGCAGCGCGCCCAGCATCCCGTCGAGCATGACGTTCTGCATGTCGAGCCTCGCATTGTCCGTGTGTCCGGCATCGAGCACGCTGGGCGCGAACACGTCCGAACGC
>NZ_JBKYMO010001581.1:0-260 GCF_047302915.1 Massilia sp. CT11-108
TGAGTGTACCGTCTGGTGCGTCCACCGCAGGCGCGTCAGGGGAGCAGCTGACTTGCTTGGTGAAGACTTGAGTGATAGTCAAGTGAGGAGTTGGCGGAAGTGAAGCGTTCCAAGACCATATCTGATCTTCTTCTTCTCGAGTGATCTTCGTTCTGCCTTTCGGGGACATGTTGCTCGTTTCGGAGATTATGGCTGTGCTCATTTCTGGAGGCCGGAGGATGGATAACAATGGTGGATTGGACGTCGGCGTGACCATGAGA
>NZ_JBKYMO010001582.1:0-260 GCF_047302915.1 Massilia sp. CT11-108
GAAGAGGCACCACCGGCAATGGCACTGGAAGCGCTGGAGGCGGCTGCACCCACGCTGGAAGTGATGGAAGCGAGTCCACCAGCGGAGGAAGAACCACCGCCAATGGTTACACCAGAAGTGGCAGAGGTGAAGGACGCACCGGCGCCAGTAGCGGAGGCGGAGGCACTGTATCATGAGCCCCGATTCGATGGTATAGAGGAGAGACTTACGATCCGGTCTCGAGGGATCCGCTGACGGAGGAACCTGCCTGACCGCAAGCT
>NZ_JBKYMO010001583.1:0-260 GCF_047302915.1 Massilia sp. CT11-108
GATATTACGATTAGGCTGCTTAGCGACAGTCGGTGTGGATGGGGTGACTGGTGTACCCAGCCTGGCTTTCCCATTTGTCGCCATTTTGTAATTGATGATGCTAGCGTGAAGTCATGGGCTACAAGGGTGTGTTCGCGGGCACCAATCGGGGCGAATCTCTCTCGATCACTGCTCGAGTTGAATGGACTTCTGTCTGAGGTGAATGCGTTGAAATGTCGATCCTTGGAACGTAGAGATTAGTGGTCGAGGAGGTCAAGTAT
>NZ_JBKYMO010001584.1:0-259 GCF_047302915.1 Massilia sp. CT11-108
GTGGCGGTAGCGCGCATCGCCCGGCGTGGCCAGGGCGCCCTGCGCCAGCGGTTCCGCATCGATCACGATCTCGCCGGCGTCGGGCAGCAGGTCGATTATCTGCACCTCGTCCGGCGCCGTGCACGCGCGGCCGTCGCAGACGGGCAGCGGATCGGTGCGCAACCGGGCGCCGGTGACGTGGCGCAGGCGGCCTGCCAGCATCAGCCGGAGACTCGCCGTCCCGTCGGGTACGGTCAGGCGCAGACGGGCCACGCCGCCG
>NZ_JBKYMO010001585.1:0-259 GCF_047302915.1 Massilia sp. CT11-108
GAACGTTCCTTTGGACGAGAGATGCCCCAAGTGGCAAACAGGCGGCAGTGGAGCTTGCAGGGAAATTATAGGTGATCTCGCCTGATAGGTGGCCAGTCCTGAATCAGCTCGTCCAGTATGCAAAAGTTGGTGTCTGTTTGGGGATTAGCGATTTCAAGGGACAAGTACATCGCCCGGGGCTACATTGGTCTGGCTGCCATGAACGATAGAGCGGTCTAGAGGGAGAATTATGGTCTTCTGGAGAATATCGGTCAGGAAG
>NZ_JBKYMO010001586.1:0-259 GCF_047302915.1 Massilia sp. CT11-108
GGGATAATGCTTCCAAACCCCTCACCGTTCGGGTTCCTGAAGCATATAAATTCGTGAACAAAATTCCTGATTTTACTAGCGCATCTAGTTCTGGAGTAATGCCCTGCGTATTACCAAAGCTGCCTAAAAATTCTGCACTTAAACTTTCAACACTGATGAGCACCACATTCATTTTATTTTCAGTTTGTTTTTGAAGCACCATCCTTGTGGTATATCGGTAATGTTTATTGGCATCATTTGTTTCTTGTTTGTAGATGTT
>NZ_JBKYMO010001587.1:0-259 GCF_047302915.1 Massilia sp. CT11-108
CTGCAATATAGCCGCCGATTTTAGCAAGACCTCCACCAGGGTTCTTAATGAGCGACCCCGCCATCAAATCTGCTCCTACATGCGTTGGCTCGATTGTTTCTACAAATTCACCGTAGCAGTTATCGACAAATACTATAACGTCAGGCTTAATACTCTTTACAAAAGAAATCATTTCTTTTATTTGCGCGACTGTAAAAGAAGGGCGAATGCCGTAACCTTTTGAACGCTGAATGCCTATCATCTTTGTGTGCTCATGAAT
>NZ_JBKYMO010001588.1:0-259 GCF_047302915.1 Massilia sp. CT11-108
GTAGAGCCAGAGGTAGATGATTCGCCAAACTTTTCGGCTAAGCGGTCGACCCCAGCTTCTGTCCAGTAACATCTATTCCAAACTTCCCTCTTTGTCTTGAGCATCTTTTCCCATAGCCTAGGCGAGGATTCGGGCGAGAAGGAAGTATGTAATATCGTTCGAAAAGGGATTTCGGCGAGTCGATTTGCGGAGTAGACATACCCAAGCTGAGAAGCCATCGATTTGATTTCCTAATCTCGTCAATCTCACTCCTCAATGC
>NZ_JBKYMO010001589.1:0-259 GCF_047302915.1 Massilia sp. CT11-108
CTGTACAAGCCCGAGGGAGTTATATACGAGCAAGAGAGCTCATCGGCGGTCGAGTCTGGTTCGGATGCGGGGAGTGAACAGGGGACACCGGGGAGAAGTCCGGTCAGTGGGAGGAAGGATGTTAATGTGAGATTGGGGATGAAGAGGAGTGGGACACTACCTAGTTTCCCAAGTATGGAGGATCTGAAGAGTGTGGTCAAAGGGAAACAAGTGGAGTTGTCGGTGAGTGCCCTATCTCCTGTGGTGGTGATCTGGTATT
>NZ_JBKYMO010001590.1:0-259 GCF_047302915.1 Massilia sp. CT11-108
GTCCTACCAAGCCGCCTTGCGTGATGCTGTCCCGACATACTGGGACACGACCGTGGTCCTCCCCTCCAACAACTCTCCCTTTGGTCCCCTCACCTCGTCACTTAGCGGCGACGAGATCTTGATCGATGGTATGCCTTCCGGCAACTTCTTTGGCTTCTTCTGGAACAGTAAGTCAGCTAAGCCTAGACATAGCCACGAGCTGACCACCAGTGATTGTATCATTCTCGTTCCAGTTTGTCGGATTCCTCCTCACCTATGT
>NZ_JBKYMO010001591.1:0-258 GCF_047302915.1 Massilia sp. CT11-108
TCTGCATAGCGGTCGTGGTGATCGCCCTGACCTCCTCCGACGTGTACTGAACAGTGTCGATGGCATCGGTCTCACTCGATACACCACCCCCCAGCATAATTTTGATGAAGTCGGCGCCTTGTTTTAACTCCTCCCGGACTGCCTTTAGACATGCTGGGACACCGTCCGCCGTTCGACCGTAAGCCGCGTGCGACCCTCCGCAACATCCGCTTCCGTCCCCTCCTGATTGACCCGGCAGCAGATCGCCGTGTCCTCCCG
>NZ_JBKYMO010001592.1:0-258 GCF_047302915.1 Massilia sp. CT11-108
GCCACGTGCTTCCCGCCGTCCTGATCACGGCGCGCGACAGCCTGCAGGACCGCCTCGACGGCTTCGACGGCGGCGCCGACGATTACCTCATCAAACCCTTCGACATCCCCGAGCTGCTGGCCCGTCTGCGCGCCGTCGTGCGCCGCGCCGGCGGCGCGCAGGCCCGGGGGCGTATTAAAATATACCCGCCCACGAGGCGGAGCGGCAAATGGTTTTGCCGGTTGGGGGGGTAAAAAAATATTGGGGGGGGGGGGGGGG
>NZ_JBKYMO010001593.1:0-258 GCF_047302915.1 Massilia sp. CT11-108
GATGGTGCAATCTGTCCTCGACTTCGGCTGACCTATGCCACAACGGTTGTTCCGCTGTGCCATTTTTGGCGGGGAAGGGTTGCATTTCTGTCCGGCTTTGACGATAATAAACACATCTGGCCCTGATAAGCCTACGGTTCTTTGACAACTCAACGCATCCGCCCTCCCCCCGAAGTTGCTTGTGGCCCAACGCGGCCAGTCGTCACCGAACGAATATCAGCAAGCAACCGGGGGCGGGCATTTGCGGAGCTACGAATG
>NZ_JBKYMO010001594.1:0-258 GCF_047302915.1 Massilia sp. CT11-108
GGTCGATGAAGAGCCGCGTGACGAGGTCCAGCGCGTGCTGCGAACCGGTGGTGACGACGACGTCCTCGGCGCTGGCACGGATGCCCTCGAGGCTCATCACGTCGACGATGTGCTCGCGCAGGGACCGCAGGCCCTGTCCCCCGCCGTACTGGAGCGCCATGGCGGCGTCCTCGGCCATGACACGGTCGAGGGAACCCGTGACGAGCTCACGCGGCAGGGCGGAGACGTACGGCATGCCGCCGGCGAGCGAGACCACCT
>NZ_JBKYMO010001595.1:0-258 GCF_047302915.1 Massilia sp. CT11-108
GTGTTAAGGAATGCAGTCTCGGCCTTCGGGTGAGAGTGACCGTTCCTCTTTGGTTTGTCTATTTCCGATCGATCTAAGCTGATGACGATCGAGTATCGATCCGCGGATAGATGAATTTAACAGAGTAGATTGGAGTTTAACAGATTTCATCCACGCGATTGCTCATGTTGTACACGCGACTGATAATTGATTTCTCTTCCCTCACTTTGTACTATACTTGTCCCCGCGAGCAACAATGGATAGCGATGACGAGCATAT
>NZ_JBKYMO010001596.1:0-257 GCF_047302915.1 Massilia sp. CT11-108
TGTTCCAGAAAGCGGAAGAGGACTCGGACGTGACCGTCTTCGATCCCGGCAGCCTCGGCGCCCTGACGCCCGCCTATGCGAGCCCCGAGATGCTGGAAAACCGCGAGCCCGATCCGCGCGACGACATCTATGCGCTCGGCTGCATCACGTATGAATTGCTGACGGGGCGCCACCCGTTCAACCGGCTGTCTGCCCTCCAGGCGCGCGACGCGGGCCTGCGTCCGCAGCGGCCGCCCGGACTCGGCCACAGGCAATGG
>NZ_JBKYMO010001597.1:0-257 GCF_047302915.1 Massilia sp. CT11-108
GAACTGGTGCTCGGCGCCGACCTCGCGGCCGGCAGCTTCGCCGTCGGGGGCGGCGGGCGCATCGTGGCGGAAGGCAGTTTCCGGACAATTTGATTTATATCAAAGAAATCGCTTGATAGATTCGCCATCCTGAGATCGTCCCCACCGGACTCTCAGGAGGAATCATCATGTATGACCGTATCCTCATCCCCACGGACGGTTCCGACGTCTCCGCCGCCGCCGAGCAGGCCGCCATCGCCTTCGCGCGCGCGCACGGC
>NZ_JBKYMO010001598.1:0-257 GCF_047302915.1 Massilia sp. CT11-108
TCGCCTGCCAGCCTTCCGGGACGAGGCAGGCGCGCCCGCCCGCCAGCGGGGCGCCATCCTTCAGCACCTCCACCGGGTAGCCGCTGGCCTCGCCCAGCCACGTCGCCAGGCCGTCCATGAAGCCGGGCGCGAGATGCTGCACGATCACGACCGGCAGCGGATAGTCGGCCGGCAGTTCGGCCAGGATGTCGCGCAGCACCGTCGGTCCGCCCGTCGACGCGCCGACGGCCACGAGCCGCCGCGGCGCCCCCTGCAGC
>NZ_JBKYMO010001599.1:0-257 GCF_047302915.1 Massilia sp. CT11-108
GTAATGGGTCAGACGAAATAGTCAGCGCAACAATACATTATCGCCTTCCTAATTGCGTGTAATAAAGGCGAAACGAATGCGCATATGTGGCGTGTACCGGTGAGCGCTTGCAGAGAAGAAGACATTGGATGGCACCTGGCAGCCGTTCCTTCTCACATGCATCCTGCATCCTGCATCCTCCATTGGTCAACCAATCGGGATTGAAGTCCCATGTAACACCCGATCTGTGGAACATCACCCCGAATAATGACCCCACT
>NZ_JBKYMO010001600.1:0-257 GCF_047302915.1 Massilia sp. CT11-108
TCGCACGCTCGATCACGTCACGCACATTCGAAACCAGTTTCATACCGGCTCGCGCCTCGTGATCATCGGCGGTGGCTATGTCGGACTGGAGGTGGCGGCCGTGGCCGTGAAGCGCGGCTTGCACGTCACCGTGCTCGAAGCATTGCCTCGCGTCCTTGCGCGCGTCACGGCTCCCGAACTCTCCACGTTCTACGAGAAAGTGCACCGCGAGGCCGGCGTCGACGTCCGCACGAACGCAATCGTCAGTGAATTTGAAC
>NZ_JBKYMO010001601.1:0-257 GCF_047302915.1 Massilia sp. CT11-108
GGCCAGTGCTGGCCGCCAGTCGCTTGAGCATATTGTTGGTCAGAAGCTCAATGTCGTCGCGGCGTTCGCGCAAGGACGGTACTCGCAGCTCGATCACGTTCAGGCGGTAGTACAAGTCCTGGCGAAAGCGTTCGGCGGCGACTTCGGCATCGAGGTCTTTGTGAGTGGCGCAGAGGATGCGCACATCGACCACGGTTTCCTGCTGGCCACCGATGCTGCGAACGGCTTTCTCCTGTATGGCCCGCAGCAGTTTGTCC
>NZ_JBKYMO010001602.1:0-257 GCF_047302915.1 Massilia sp. CT11-108
GCCCAGCGTGGCCGCGGCTGCTTCGCGCCGCGCGGCCAGCGCGGCAATGTCGGCATCCAGGCGCGCCAGCGTGCCTTGCGCCGTCTGCGCCGCGTCGAGCAGGCGCGCGTGTTCGCGGTTGGCCTGGTCCCAGGCTTGCTGGGCGGCGTCGCGCGCGAGTTCGGCGCGGCGCAGGTCGCCGTCGCGTGTTTCGAGTTCCGCGTACGCCTTGCGCAGTGCGGCCTGTGTGTGTGTTTTAAACATATGACGCTGCCGAC
>NZ_JBKYMO010001603.1:0-256 GCF_047302915.1 Massilia sp. CT11-108
GCGCCCCCCCGCTTTGCGCCAGCACAAACGGCGCCCCATATCCCTCACCTATAGTCAGTTCCTGCAAGAATTTGCTTTCTTGCATGGTGAACCTGTGCGACAGGTTCGTTCGCAGCGCCGACCGCCGGATCCGCCCAACCCATGCAGACTCTCGAGCGCTCAAGCCTCAACCGAAAACTGACGTCGATGTGCCTGCAGGCCGCCGCCAGCGCGCTGCTCGTCGTGTACGTCGCCTTTGCCCTGGCGACGGTGACCG
>NZ_JBKYMO010001604.1:0-256 GCF_047302915.1 Massilia sp. CT11-108
GTATTTATCGGCCGGGATGTTGATCTGGTTATCCTGTGTGTAGCTTTTGATGAAATTACCCACAGGTACTATTTGTTTATTGTTGATGCTCACCAGGTTATAAGCCCCCAGGGTTACATAAGCATAATACCGTGAGGCAGCAGGTGGGTTTACCACATCATGGATCATAACGGCCGAAATAGCGTTTACAGCCTTGTCAATTTGCAGGTACGGGAGGATTGGCTTTTTACTCTTTTGCGCGTAGGCTGTTGTAGCT
>NZ_JBKYMO010001605.1:0-256 GCF_047302915.1 Massilia sp. CT11-108
TTTTGTCCTCAGCCGTCTCTTCAGATCCGACAATATCCGTTCTCCCACTCTTAGGTAGAAATCATCCCTCGTCGCCTACCTGTCAGCGACGACCCCAATGAAACAAGGCGCAACGATAACGATTCTGGAGTTGAGTCGGTATCCAAAAGCACTCACGAGATTCACAACCGTAGTTGGCAATAAAGACCCACTGAGATGTCAGCGGGGGCTCTTTTGTCTGTTAAAAAAAAGGGACGTACGGCAATGAGGGAAGCGA
>NZ_JBKYMO010001606.1:0-256 GCF_047302915.1 Massilia sp. CT11-108
GGGACTCCCCCGGCGCCTTCGCCTGCTACGCGATCGGTGCGCTCGGGCTCATCGCGTTCATCCTCGTCGAACGGGCGATGGGCGACGACGCGATCCTGCCGCTGAAGCTGTTCGGCTCGCGGGTGTTCTCGATGTCGGCGATCCTGTCGGTCCTCGTCGGCTTCGGCATGTTCGGCGCGATGCTCACCATCCCGCTGTACCTGCAGATCGTGAAGGGCGTCACCCCGACCGAGTCCGGGTTCGCGATGCTCCCGAT
>NZ_JBKYMO010001607.1:0-256 GCF_047302915.1 Massilia sp. CT11-108
GATCATATAAGCGGGCCAGCAGCTTAACCAAGGTTGTTTTACCTGCACCGTTTTCGCCAACCAGCGCAATCTTTTCGGCGGGGTGCAGTGTGAAGTTCAGATGCCTGTTGGCCCATGATTCGGCGTTGTTGTATTTAAAACCAACATCCTCAAATGTGAACCCTTGCTTTATTGGGTTTGGAAATGGTAAAGGAGAAGCAGCAACTTTGATCTTTGGTTTGATCTCGAAAAATTCATGGAAATCATTGAGGTAAAT
>NZ_JBKYMO010001608.1:0-256 GCF_047302915.1 Massilia sp. CT11-108
GACCTTATACTTCCCAAAGGATAATTGACATACCAGTAATCGATCATCTGAGCAGAAATCACTTTATCGCTCTCGGTCCAGTTTCCACCAATACCAATGACGGGCGCTCCGAAAGTGTATAGAACATCAGTACCGTGAGTGACTAGTCTGTCAGCTGATGTCGTGGAGAAAGGAGTGTGGCTGACCACCGAGAGCTGCAGCTCGACCGGGAGTCTGCTGCTCGAACTGGTAAGACCAAGTGTGCGTAAGACCGTAG
>NZ_JBKYMO010001609.1:0-256 GCF_047302915.1 Massilia sp. CT11-108
GATGGCGGCTGAGGTGAGTGACTTCAACTTGAAGTCGGCACTGTCCAGTTCATCAAAGTGAGTCAATGCAAAAGCCGACAGCGTTAACGTCTTTGCCGTGGACATCAGGCGCGAGGCAACCTGCACCTGGACGTTGTCCGGATCAATGGTCAATTCATCGGCCTTGAGTAACTCTTTCAACTCGAACTGTCCCGTGCGTTCAAGAGAGCCCACGCCGCTCAGGTAATCCTTATCGTCCTGCGCATTGCTCCGGTAT
>NZ_JBKYMO010001610.1:0-256 GCF_047302915.1 Massilia sp. CT11-108
CGCAATACACCTTCAACTTTAACAACTTCAACATCATCTACTTGTTTAACAACGGCGGACCGGCGGTGGCTGGCGCGAACGCGGGCGGTACCGACATTCTGGTGTCGTGGATCTATAAGCTGACGATGTCCTCATCGCAGTACGCCATCGCGGCCACCATCACCATCCTGCTGTCGATTTTTGTCGTCGGCCTGGCGTTGTGGCAGTTCCGCGCCACCAAATCGTTCAAAAACGACGACATGGCATAAGGGAAGAA
>NZ_JBKYMO010001611.1:0-255 GCF_047302915.1 Massilia sp. CT11-108
GGCACAGCGCGGCGGCGCCGGACGACGAGCGGGTCAGCCTGACCGCGTACGTGCTGCGCGCCGTCGCGCTGTGCCTGCGCGCGCACCCGCGCCTGAACGCCCGCATGCGCGAGAAGGACATCGAGCTGCTGGACGACGTGAACCTGGGCCTGGCGGTCAGCCTGGACGACGGGTTGATGGTGCCGGTCTTGCGCAACGCCGACCGCAAGAGCGCGGCCGAGCTTGGGCGCGAGGCGCGCATGCTGGCGGAAGGCG
>NZ_JBKYMO010001612.1:0-255 GCF_047302915.1 Massilia sp. CT11-108
TGCTGCCGCCGCCCGCTTCAGGTCCGCATCCGCCGCGGCGATCACGTGCGGCGCCAGCACGGCGGCGTCCAGGATCCCCACCGCCCGGTTACGCCCGCCCTGCTTGGCCGCGTACAGGCACAGGTCGGCGAGATGGACCAGTTGCTCCCAGTCCGGATCGACGTCGCCCGGGATCAGGGACTTGGGGCAGAAGCCGATGGAGATCGTCACGTCCAGCGCGCGGTCGTCCAGCGCGACCGGCGAGCCGCCCACGGC
>NZ_JBKYMO010001613.1:0-255 GCF_047302915.1 Massilia sp. CT11-108
CTATACGCGCGCCGGACCAGGTCGCGCGTATAGGGTTCGAACAGGCCCGCGTCGAAGGCCGGCCCCATCAGCGCCGCCGCCTGGTCCGCCATGCCGGCCAGCCCGGCCGCCGTGAGCGTGAAAAAGGCGCGGCTCACGGCCGGTGCGTCGCAGGCCGGGCCCGCCGTCTCGACGACGTCGTGGCCCAGGTCCGTGCACAGGCGCGTGGCGGCGTCCAGCGCGGCGAGGGCGTCGGGCGACGGGAGTTCTCCGAAC
>NZ_JBKYMO010001614.1:0-255 GCF_047302915.1 Massilia sp. CT11-108
GTCATTAATAGGGGCAGGAAAGAATAAGCAAGCAGAGTGAGAGCAATCGAGGTCAACGCACGTGGCTCTTGCGAAGTTTGCTCAAGCCCACGTGTACCGCCAAGACCTGTGGACGCAAAAAGGGTCCACCACGGCAGGTGGGCACAGGAAGGAGCGCAATCTTACTCAGCCATGTCTTAGTGCCTGCAGCTTGGAGGTATATACTGCACCCTCTCTCTTATGAATCCATTATCAGTACCGTCGGCGCAGTACCTT
>NZ_JBKYMO010001615.1:0-255 GCF_047302915.1 Massilia sp. CT11-108
GAGGGTAACCGCTTGCCGGTTTGATCAGAGTCAAGAACACTGAGCATAAGAGGCAGAACATCAGCCAAGTAGACCTTGAACTCGCCCTCCAGCGAGCGGGCGATAGCCTCGATCAAAGAAAGAATGGTGGCTTGTAGCTGCGGGCTGCTACTCCAATACTCCTTGATCGTCGCAAGGATGCTGGGCAGGTAGGGTCGGATATGTTGGCGGACGATTCGAACAAGCTGGCTAAGCTGGTTGAAGTAACCTTCGGAG
>NZ_JBKYMO010001616.1:0-255 GCF_047302915.1 Massilia sp. CT11-108
TGTCTTTATGATATGGACCTCTTTTCTACGCTATAAAGCTATACCTAAGCGGTAAAGTCGGCAACGTGAGTGTTGATAACCTTCTTCATCTCCTCCTCAATCTCCTTGGTCAAAACACCACCGCTGAGCTTCTCCAAGAGGGAAGAGTGCTGAGACTTGAGGTTCTCGACGCTATAATGTCAGCTTAATTCGAATGAAGAAGGTCTGTCAGCTTACAAGGACTTCTCCCAAGCGGTGATCTGGTTGGTGTCGACC
>NZ_JBKYMO010001617.1:0-255 GCF_047302915.1 Massilia sp. CT11-108
GGCCGCGCGCGCCGTCGCGCTCACGGCCGGGACGCTGCTGTGCGCGGTGGCGCTCGCGTGCGTGGGTGCGCTGCTGTTCGCGCGCCGCCTGCTGCGCGCCACGGAATACCTGGGCGCCGCCACCGAGGGCATGGTCGACGGCTGGCTGCCGCCGCCGGCCGACCTGCGCATCACGGAACTCAACGCGCTGCAAAAGGTGCTGCACGCCGTGTCCACCCGCCTGATCCGGCTGGACGCGGCACGCCAGCGCCACCT
>NZ_JBKYMO010001618.1:0-254 GCF_047302915.1 Massilia sp. CT11-108
TCTCATATAGATGGGCGACTGATTGAAAGATGGAAGATGCTTCCCCCATCTGATGACGCCGCGGAAGATCAACTCCACCATCACGTGTCCCAGGGCAAGACGTAAAATCGCTTCCGAAACGCCAAGAATATCTTAAATTGCGGCATAGCGGTGCATTCACAAGATCCGAGCATGCTTGGCCATTGTCAAAGGAGTAGTGGTGATCGAACGCTGTGGATGGGTCGATGAATAAGATACGATCTCAACAGATAGAC
>NZ_JBKYMO010001619.1:0-254 GCF_047302915.1 Massilia sp. CT11-108
GTCTCTTTTTCCTCTCGTCAGTCGAAGCTTTGCACAACCATGGCTCCATCTTGGTCGCGTTCGAAGGGGTAGCGGTGGATTTTCGAAATTTGAACGTGCACTGCTTGCACATGATTGTACTCGAAGGAAGACCACGAGCGATCTTTGCCTCCTGATCCGTTCCAAGGGCGATATCTCTGGTTCGCAAGGGCTCCTAGAATAATTTAGCTCAAGAGGAGTCGACATGGATGAAACGTCGCTTACCAGGATAAACC
>NZ_JBKYMO010001620.1:0-254 GCF_047302915.1 Massilia sp. CT11-108
GCGCGCCTCCTGGGCCTGCATCTCGGCAAGCCGGTCGGCCCACGGCACCCAGTCGGGTGCGATGAGGGCGTCGTCGCCCGGCATCAGCTCGGCCTCGAGCACCGAGGGCTCCTCGCCCTCGAGGTGCGCGACGCTGACCGTCCAGAACCAGCCGGGGTAACCGGGCAGCAGGGTCGCGAAGCGGACCGAGGTGACTCCCGGCTCGTCGTCGACGGGCGGGGCCTCGGCGCCGATCGTCTCGTCGGGGGTGATCT
>NZ_JBKYMO010001621.1:0-253 GCF_047302915.1 Massilia sp. CT11-108
GTATCGCCTTCCACCTGTATGCGGACGGCCGCGCGCGCAGGCTGCGCGAACCCGCCGCCGACGAAGCTTTCGCCATCGCCCGCGAAGCGCTGTGGAATGCGTTCACGCACGCGCGCGCACGTGCGGTCGACGTCACGCTGCAGTATGCTCCGTCGGCGCTGGTCGTCACGATCGCCGACAACGGCGTCGGCCTGCCGGACGACATCGACCTGGAACGCGGGCGCGACGGCCATTGGGGCATCCTCGGCCTGCG
>NZ_JBKYMO010001622.1:0-253 GCF_047302915.1 Massilia sp. CT11-108
TTCCCATGCTCCGTTTGTTGAACAGCTTCAGCCATCGTTTTTTCAACTTTTCCTGAAAGGGAAGAACTCGAAGCAGACCTTCTTGGACCGTGTATTGACTGGTAATTTGTCTTGCGAGCCCTTGCCGGACATATTCAGTTAACAAATCGGTGTCTGACGTCATTTTTCCATAGTCGGCCAGCACCTCAAAAATAACGGGTAAATTTCGAATTGAGACGCTTTCTTTTAAAAGTTTTGCCAGTACCCTTTGAAT
>NZ_JBKYMO010001623.1:0-253 GCF_047302915.1 Massilia sp. CT11-108
GTAGACGACATACAGTGCATGTACCGGCGGTCGATGTACAAAATGCCATGAGGAGATGGCTTATCAATGTGCGCTGTTAGAGCGGCTTGAAGCATGTTCTTATTCAGGGTATAGCTTCTACTCCACAAAACACAGCATACCGGGGTAGTCACTCTTGATGCATGATTGCATTCACAGTAGATTTCTATATCTCTATCTTCCGTTGACTATCAACTCCATTTCATACATCACCATGTCTACCAGTCACGAAGGC
>NZ_JBKYMO010001624.1:0-253 GCF_047302915.1 Massilia sp. CT11-108
GGAAAATGTGAAACGCTCGAGAGCGAAGCCTGGGGTTCAAGACGAGGGTGGGACAGACGGGGAGACGACCTGTAGCTGATCTCTGAAACTCTAGTGAGCGATAGAGGAAAAGCCAGTAGTCGTCTCCGGCAGCGGAAGGGTCACCTTTCGGCGTCCTCCCTTCCGTGTCACTGCCATCTCCCAATCCCCACCAACCCTCTCACCCTCGACTTCGCTCCTCTCGGCCTCGGGACTCACCTCAAAACATCTCCGG
>NZ_JBKYMO010001625.1:0-253 GCF_047302915.1 Massilia sp. CT11-108
ATCCACTGGGAAAACATGTCGGCGCTGAAGGAAGAGTTTCCGGATACGCGCTTCCTGAAGGAACTGTTCGTGGTCGACCGCGACCGCATCACGTGCACGGGCGGCGTCGCGCCGCTCGACATGATGCTGAACCTGATCGCCGCGCGACGAGCGGCATCCGCTGTTGCGCGCTCGTGTCGCGCACGTGTTCGACGATGAACTGCTCGGCGATCTGCGTGACGCGCGGGGTGCCCACGCGCGCGGCGATCAGGTT
>NZ_JBKYMO010001626.1:0-253 GCF_047302915.1 Massilia sp. CT11-108
CCATTGGCCCGTCGCCCAGAAGAGCAGAGCGGTGACGACGCCTGTGATGAAGCCCACCTTCTGCAGCATGTCAACGAGCCAGTATTGTGACCCGCCAATGCCCTTGCCATCCTCTCGCGGGCGCAGCCACAGCAGGTAGAAGCAGAAGCCGATCCATACGGCGAGCAGTGTGAGGACGAAGGTGTTCTGCCGCCGGCGGGCGCGGAGGGTGAGGTACTGGCTGCGGAGGCTGGCCTCGAGGATGAGCAGGTTG
>NZ_JBKYMO010001627.1:0-252 GCF_047302915.1 Massilia sp. CT11-108
CCTGGGCCAGCAGTTGCGGCGCGCTGGCCATGTCGCGCTGGTAGACCATGCGCGCTTCCTTGAGGCAGGAAGCTCGTTTGGCGGACGACTTCTTCTTGCATGCCGTCTGCTGCTCGGCGTACGCCGCGTTGATTTCCTTCTTCAGCGTGGCCATGCGCTGGGCTTTCGTCTTGTCGCCCTGCGTCCACCGCGCCGGATCTTTTGCCGCCATCGCGGGCGAGCCGGCCGCGCACAGCGCGCACGCCAGCGCGA
>NZ_JBKYMO010001628.1:0-252 GCF_047302915.1 Massilia sp. CT11-108
GAATACGAGACCACGGATATGTTCAGGGCACGTCTTGCCAGTCGAGTGTTGAAAATATTTGGAACTGATAAGTTAATTATGGTTCGTCCGATCGAGTCTTTCAGTGATTATAATGCTGACGCTTCTCAACTCAGAATTGAGCCGTTTAAGGATGTTTCTTACAAACTGCCTTCGGGCAGTCTTCATATTCAGGCCTCTTTTCATATTAACAAATTAGGTTCCGGTGTCGGAACTAATGCATTTGGCGTATCT
>NZ_JBKYMO010001629.1:0-252 GCF_047302915.1 Massilia sp. CT11-108
GTATTGGTGCATGTCATCCTGGCACTTCCACTCAACATATGCGGAAGTTCTTAGAGCTACAGCTGACCTCATTGATAGGGCCAGTGAAACAGCCATCATGCTCTTGGTCAGGCAATTGTACAAGGGGAGAGAGTGAGATAGACCAGAAAAAAGGGGGACAAAAAATTGACAAAAAATATCAGGTGTGAGAGAGATTTGAACTCCCGCCTGCGAACAGAACTGATAATCATAATTTTTCTAATCAGTCTCCTT
>NZ_JBKYMO010001630.1:0-252 GCF_047302915.1 Massilia sp. CT11-108
GGTTATCCGAGATGCGGCGTTAGGGGCAGATTTAGACATTTTGGCAGATGGATCTCGGAGCGATAAAACTCTTTTGGACGGTACTGCCTCTTAGCCCTATTTTGTTGGGAGAAGGGTACTAGAGGGACATACCGATACTGATTTCTGGAAGGGGGAATAAGGGGCCGTATTGCCTATTGAAAGATTCTATAATGTCCCTCGTAAGTTCGAGGTGTTGGAGCTGGTCCTCGCCCACGGGCACTAATGTTGATC
>NZ_JBKYMO010001631.1:0-252 GCF_047302915.1 Massilia sp. CT11-108
GTTGTAAAGTGTTGCCCTGCTGACGCCAAATGTCTTTGCGACATCGCTCGCGGTCAGTTCTGGATCGTCCATCAGGGTTTTAGCCTGACGGATTTGCTTGATCGTTAGAGCGGCCTTGCGCCCGCCCTTCCGCCCGCGAGCACGAAGCACGTCGAGCGCGGCTTTCGTCCGCTCGCTGTTAAGCTACCGCTCAAACTGAGCGAGGGTTGCGAACATATTGAACACCAGCTCGCCCACGGCGCTGCTCGTATC
>NZ_JBKYMO010001632.1:0-252 GCF_047302915.1 Massilia sp. CT11-108
GCTCACGATCGCTTCCCGGAAACCTGAAGAGGTCGGTCAATCGAGTGTCGACATGTCGTTTGAGCAAGTATTCGTTCATCTTGGCTTAGTACCGGATCAACCTTTCTCCGAGGCATTCCTGCGACAGTCACAACCGATTGTGATTGGCAACATGCTCACTTATGGAGCTGGCGATGCGACATGCTTGAATGATATGGTACGGATTTGGGGGCGGTATGTAGAGGCTCTCGGTCTAGGTGGAGGGGGTAAGAG
>NZ_JBKYMO010001633.1:0-252 GCF_047302915.1 Massilia sp. CT11-108
TCCTCAGACATATATCTGCGGGTCAGCAGAGACCCGTCGGGTATTCCAGAGCGTCACGTACATGAGCAAACCAGCAACGACCTGGGCGTCAGCATGGTCTCTCGATTGACTGTTTGAGACGCACAATGTTGAGAGCTTGACAGTACCCAGCTCTGGGTTCCTGAAGCTGTATGCTACTAGCACTCTTCTCAGCTTGGCCAGACCTTCGTCGGTCTGGTACGCCTTGTACTCGGGCAAAGACCGGTTCAGATC
>NZ_JBKYMO010001634.1:0-252 GCF_047302915.1 Massilia sp. CT11-108
CTACCGACATCAGCGCCACCGGATTGGGTGCGAGCTCGACGAACGTCGTGTGCCCGTCTCCTACAGCGACATTGACGGCCTGGGTGAACCAGACCGGGTGACGCATTCCCTTTGTCCAGTATTCGACGCCGTGGATCGCCGCATGCCCGACGCGATAGTGCGCCTCACGATCGACCGAGGAGTAGACCCCGGCGGTGAGCTTGGTCGGTTCGATTCCGGCGAGTTCTGCAGCCAGCTCGCCGAGCAGTACGT
>NZ_JBKYMO010001635.1:0-252 GCF_047302915.1 Massilia sp. CT11-108
GTGATGCTCGGCTCGCTGCTGGCCGGCTGCAACGAGAGCCCGGGCGACCTGGTCTTCGTCGGCGGCAAGCAGTTCAAGAACTACCGGGGCATGGGCTCGCTGGGGGCCATGCAGACCCGCGGCAAGAACACGTCGTACTCGAAAGACCGGTACTTCCAGGCCGACGTCCCCTCCGACGACAAGCTCATCCCCGAGGGCGTCGAGGGCCAGGTGCCCTACCGCGGCGCGCTGGGCAACGTCGTCTACCAGCTG
>NZ_JBKYMO010001636.1:0-252 GCF_047302915.1 Massilia sp. CT11-108
CCCCCCTCGGGCGCAAACTGCGGCGCCCCCCCCCCTATGCCCACCCCCCGCTCCGCCTTCCCGGTCTTCCGCCCCTACCCGCCCGCCCGTCCCCACCCCGGGGGCGGGGGCGGGTTTTTTGTGCGGCCACAGCGCGGGCTGCCCCCAGCCTCCCTGAAACTCCTTTTTGGGGGTGGGCCGGGGGCGCGCCCACCCCCCCAATCAGCAACGCCCCCCATAAAAACTCTCAATAAAATGCTTCGTCATCACTGT
>NZ_JBKYMO010001637.1:0-251 GCF_047302915.1 Massilia sp. CT11-108
GGTGCGGCTGCGCGTGCTGCTGGCGCGCGAGCCGCACCCGCTGTACGGCATCCTCGCACGCACCGGCTACCGCTGGCAATCCGAGTGGCAGGACGACGGCTGCCTCGTGACCATCGCGCGGAACGCCTGATGCGGCGCGCCGTCGACACTACCCGCCTCCCGCCGTCCGCCGTGGCCCGGGCCGTTCGGGGCGCCGGGCCCGGGGTTGGGGGGGGGGGGGTGGGGTTTAAAAAAAATGCGCGGGCCCCCAA
>NZ_JBKYMO010001638.1:0-251 GCF_047302915.1 Massilia sp. CT11-108
GTTTTTAAAGGTGGGTCCTTGTTCTAGGGCGGAGGAGAAGAGGTTCTGATACTTGACAGGGAATCGGTCTACCGCTAGACGAGGCTGTGGTGTTTTGGAGAAGAATGTACGGAGCTACCATGAGTGATGATAAATTCAACAAGGAATACAAGTACAATATCCGACACGGATACGGACAGGAAGGAAAACGTACAAACTACCCACCGAAGAAGTAGGTCCCTATCACTCCCTCCATATCCATGTCCCTCTCC
>NZ_JBKYMO010001639.1:0-251 GCF_047302915.1 Massilia sp. CT11-108
GGAGGCTCGTCCATGCCTTGGTGGCAGATGGTCCTGGATGATGTGCGTCCACACCTACATGATATGTCAACCGTCTTCAAGCAAGGCCGACATTCGCCTTGATGACAGAGCTGCTCGCACTGGTGAACACATGCGAGTGTTTGACCACAAGGTTTGTCGCAATTGGGGATCGGATCTTCGCAGGTCGTGCGTGGGTTGCCAGACATGTCTCTCAAAGCGGTTTTGCCACAAGGACAGCGGTTGACTCGGTC
>NZ_JBKYMO010001640.1:0-251 GCF_047302915.1 Massilia sp. CT11-108
GAGCGGACAAGGCATTGATCGGGCTATCCGCAACCCGCTCTCGATGCTGCCCACCCACTCGACCCTGGCAGTCCCGACACCCACCTACCAAGCCAGCACACCTAAACCTGCGCCCGAAGTCACGGGCGGTCAGGCAATTTGGTCCCTCAGCATCCGACCGAAAGACCTGGATAACTGCTTCAAAAGGTCGAAGTTGACGGTGATGCAGAAACTGGAGCTCAAGCGGACTGACCACTTGTTGCAGGCAGTTG
>NZ_JBKYMO010001641.1:0-251 GCF_047302915.1 Massilia sp. CT11-108
CCCCCCCCCCCCCCCTCTCCCCGTTGATCTTCGGGCGTGCTGGTCCTCTGTCTTGCCCATACCCCGCACACAACCCTATCCCCCCCCCCGCCTCCGTCGGTTTCCCCGCCGCCCCCCCTCCCGGGCGGCGGCGGGTTGGGGGGGCTATGGCTAACAGGGTGGCACGGGAGGGGTACTTGGCCGCCTGGGGGGCGCGGGTCACGCTTTTGCCCAGTCCGCGGGGGGCGTCAATCGTCCAGCGGGGCGCGGAC
>NZ_JBKYMO010001642.1:0-251 GCF_047302915.1 Massilia sp. CT11-108
ATAATATACTTTTTTATTGTTGTTTATGTGTGATTTTGGATTTTGTATATTAATGTTTTTGCTTCATTTGTGTGAGGATTTCTTGTGTTATCTTCATGCTTTTTATGATGATGATTCTGTAGGTGTGTGTGTTTTGTTCGTGTTGGGGGTTTTTCTCTTTCTGGAAGCCTTTGTGGTTTGTGCTGGGGTGTTTTTGATCGTCGGTAAGCCTTTGGTGTAATGTGGCGGCGTTTTTGTGTTTTTTTATGCAG
>NZ_JBKYMO010001643.1:0-250 GCF_047302915.1 Massilia sp. CT11-108
CGACGCCACGCTGGACACGCTCGCGCCCGCCCACGCGAAGGCGCGCGCGGCGCAAGACGGCGTGCGCACGGAGTCGACGCAGGCCCAGGCCGCCCTGCGGACCAAGACGGAGGAACTGGAAGCGAACCGGCGCGCGCTGCACGACACGACGGTCTGGCTCGCCGCGCACGGCACCCGCGAACTGCTAGGCACGCAATGGACGCGCTGGGACCAGCGCCTGGCCCAGGCCGAGCAGGCCGCGCGCCAGGAT
>NZ_JBKYMO010001644.1:0-250 GCF_047302915.1 Massilia sp. CT11-108
GCATTACGGCCGCGCGGACGGCCTCACGGTCGGCACCGTCGTCCAGATCCTGCCGGCCGGCGCCGGCGCCTGGATCGGCGGCGGGAATGGGCTCATGCATTTCGACGGCACCCGCTTCACGCCCGTCGCGGGCCGCAACGGCGAGCCGTTCGCCGGCATCACGGGCATGGTGTTCGCGCGCGACGGCATACCCGGGGTCGCGCAGCGACGACGGCACGCTGTGGTTCACGACGATCGGCGGCGTGTACGG
>NZ_JBKYMO010001645.1:0-250 GCF_047302915.1 Massilia sp. CT11-108
CCGCGATCGCCGCCGGCCACGCGCGCGCCGGATCGACGAGATACCAGCCCGCGCACACGACGACCGTCAGCACCAGCAGCGCGAGCACGAACCACGCGCCGACGCGGTCGGCCCACAACGCCAGCGCGGGCTTGTCCTGCCCGGCGCGCTCGACGAGGCGCACCAGCAGCGCCAGCGTGCTGTCGCGCGCACTGCTCGTCACGCGCACGACGATCGCCTGCGCGACGTTGACCGCGCCGCCGGGCAGTGG
>NZ_JBKYMO010001646.1:0-250 GCF_047302915.1 Massilia sp. CT11-108
CATCCATGCCGCCCAGGTACGGGCCGGCGGCATGGATGGCGTGGCCGACGGTGCCGCGGCGCGCTGGTTCACGCCCGCGTTCATTGCGCGCGAACCGCACGCCGTCGCGCGCATGATCGCCCGCCTGCGCGAGCAGGATGCGCAAGGCTACGCGGCCTGCTGCAATGCGCTGGCGCACGCCGACCTGCGCAGCGCGATCGGCGCCATCGCCGTTCCCACGTTGATCATCGCCGGCGCCGCGGACCCGGTC
>NZ_JBKYMO010001647.1:0-250 GCF_047302915.1 Massilia sp. CT11-108
GAGCGATAGCCATGCCAATGGGCAGTCCTGGAAAGAAGGTCGACCACCGCCAGTCCACCCGACACCGCATTCAGATCATTCTGGAACAGGCGGATCAAGCCTATCAGAGCGCATTGTCCTTGGTTGCTGGAAGTGGAAGGGTCGAAGATGTTCGACAAGCCTGTCTCTCATTGGCTTTACTCCGAGCATTCCAAACCAGTCTTGGTCAAGGAGGAGCCAAAGTGACTTCGTTTGCGGCCGACCTACTCGG
>NZ_JBKYMO010001648.1:0-250 GCF_047302915.1 Massilia sp. CT11-108
ATGTCACCGGCTCGCCCACTACCGCCTTTGGCAACCTGCGTAGTAGCGAGGTACCAGGCGGAGATCAGGACGACGCGATGGATGGAAGAGGTCAGTGGAACGATCCTCGTAGTGAGGAGGCGAGGGAGGAGGGGGAGGATGAGGAGGAAGATGAACAAGAGGATGATGATGAGCAGGACGAATACGGAAAGGGGGATGATGGAGACAATGGCGATAGTGATGACCAGGAAGATGGAGATGGTATGGAGGT
>NZ_JBKYMO010001649.1:0-250 GCF_047302915.1 Massilia sp. CT11-108
GTGGACCTCTAGGAAGCTTGTTCCGACCTGACAACTTGTAAGCTAAACGCTTTCTGGCGGTATGAGCACAGCTGATTATCAGCGTTTTCGGCCAGAGCGGTGCTGGAAACAATTGGGCCAAGGGTCATTACACCGAAGGTGCCGAGCTTGTCGACTCTGTTCTCGATGTCGTCCGACGAGAGGCCGAGGCTACCGACTGCCTCCAGGGTTTCCAAATCACCCACTCTCTTGGTGGTGGTACCGGTGCCGG
>NZ_JBKYMO010001650.1:0-250 GCF_047302915.1 Massilia sp. CT11-108
ATATCATACCACAGCAAAAAACGGCGAGGATTTTAACTCCACTTATGATGAAGCAAACCCATACGATGTTGATGGCGAATTTGATGAAGACCGTTCGCTTGAAACTGATGTAGATGAATTAGGAATGCACATTGATAATGGAGAAAGTGTTGAAGTTGATCCTGTTGATGCCGCCTTATCTCATACGCCCGAAGATGACCGGTATGATCTTGACGAGGAAGGGTACCCCAAAAACGACAGGGAACATCTG
>NZ_JBKYMO010001651.1:0-249 GCF_047302915.1 Massilia sp. CT11-108
CGGCAGCGACTCCACGCGCGCCAGCTCGAGCATGTCGGCGGCGGCCAGGCCGCGCTTGAACCACGCGATGGCATCGTCGTTGAGCATGTCCTCGGCCGGTGCGGCGTCGGGGCTCGCCATGTCGACGTTCGCGCGCAGCAGGTACGCGCCGGCGTCCCGCACCGACGTCGCGACGGCGAAGCGCTCTTCGCGGAACAGGTTGCGCGTGCCCGGCGACAGCTTGCCCTTCAGCGCGGCGTCCGCGACGAG
>NZ_JBKYMO010001652.1:0-249 GCF_047302915.1 Massilia sp. CT11-108
GCTGCAGCTCGCGCACGGCGAGACCCCGCCGGACGCGAGCGCGAGCAGGCGCTGGCCGACCGCTTCCGCATGCTGGCCGAAGTCCTCGGGCAGCTGGCGCACCTGGTCCAGGCCGTGCTCGACGAACAGCATGGCCTCGGCCATCTCGAGGCTGAACTGGTCGCTGCGGCCCCCCCCCCGCCGAAAACTGGGGCGCCCCCCCCCAGGCCCGCACCCCGCGGGAGGGGAAAATAAAAAGACGCCCCCCCC
>NZ_JBKYMO010001653.1:0-249 GCF_047302915.1 Massilia sp. CT11-108
GCCGTCGACGACGGTGCTCTTGATGCCGCCCACGTCGGCGCCGACGACGGGCCGGGCGCAGGCCATCGCCTCGACGGGCGTGATGCCGAACGGTTCGTACCACGGCGTCGTGGCGAATACGTCCGCGGCGCCGTACCAGACCCGCAGCGCCGCGCGCGGCTGCTGGCCGGCGAACTGCACGTGGCCGGCAATGCCCAGCGTGTCGGCGAGGGCGCGCAGCCGGGCGGGCGCGACGGCGCGGAACTGGCC
>NZ_JBKYMO010001654.1:0-249 GCF_047302915.1 Massilia sp. CT11-108
GTGAGGTAGAGGTTTGTAATGTAGCATACATAGGCTTTATAGAATAGAGGTCGTAAGAAAGACAGAATAGAAGAAGGGGTTCATCACATTTCATGCTATGCATCATTGACGCAGTTACGCTCGTTCCTATGTTGGCTATGTTGCCGTGTTTGTCGGCTTTTGTACTGGTGGCCTATATGCTGTTGACAGCCGTGAGCAAGTGGCTGGCAATGCACCGAATTGCAAGCAAGTAGTCGGGTGGAACACTTT
>NZ_JBKYMO010001655.1:0-249 GCF_047302915.1 Massilia sp. CT11-108
GCTGATGCCGATCGCGAAGAAGTACCAGAGCGGTGCCTGTCCGCCTCCGCCGTACTTCGGCTCGTCGGTGGGGATCATTGCGTAGATGAGGATCGAGATCAGCGTCGCGGCGCCCAGCACGATCAGCGGCACCCAGATGAAGGTCTGCCGGTTGATCAGCTGCAGACGGACGACGTTCAGTGTGCGTCGCATCAGCGCACCTCCTCCTTCGCGGCGGCATCTCGGGTCTTGGACTGCGCCTCGGCCTTC
>NZ_JBKYMO010001656.1:0-249 GCF_047302915.1 Massilia sp. CT11-108
CACCTATGCACCTGCGTCTGCTCCTCCACCCCCTGCAGACTCTGGTCTGCCAGTATTGCCAGCTTCTCAGCTGCTTTTCCGATAGCGTCGCTTCACGATCGCGGAATCGCGCACTGACAGCAGCGTCGACCCGCGTGCGTCTCGAGGAGGTGCAGGCGTTGCTAGGGCGTTGGTTCGATTTGGCGCAACGGTACATGAAGTCCAACCCAGTGTGTCCGATGATGCAGGCGAACCTTGTCATGTTCCATC
>NZ_JBKYMO010001657.1:0-248 GCF_047302915.1 Massilia sp. CT11-108
CAGACCGAACGGGACGCCGCACACGAAGCGGCGGCCAGCCTCGCCATGCGCATCCGCGAGGACGAGCAGCGGCGCGAGCGTGCGCGCTCGATGATGGCCGAGATCGAGCGCCAGCGCGCCATCGAGGACCGGTGGGCCAAGCTGGCGGAACTGATCGGCTCCGCGGACGGCAAGAAATTCCGCAACTACGCCCAGCAATTCACGCTCGACGTGCTGCTCGGCTATGCCAACACGCACCTGGCCCAGCT
>NZ_JBKYMO010001658.1:0-248 GCF_047302915.1 Massilia sp. CT11-108
GCCGCTGCGCCATCCGCTGCATGTCGCGAAGGCCGCGTGGTCGCTGGACCGGCTGAGCGGCGGCCGCTTAATCCTCGGCCTCGGCTCGGGCGACCGGCCGGAGGAACTGGCGCCGTTCGGCGTCGACACCGCGCCGGAAGTCCTGTTCCGCGAGCGCTGGCAGACGTTGGCCGCCGCCCTGTCGACGGATGCGCAGGTGCGTGCCGACCTGCTCGAGGGCACGGGCGGCTACGCGCCGACACCGGTAC
>NZ_JBKYMO010001659.1:0-248 GCF_047302915.1 Massilia sp. CT11-108
TTGTGTAAACGCCACCGGCCGCCGAGGTACAGCAGCAGGCGCGTGGCGTCGATGCCGAGGCGGCGCAGGGTGGCGTCGGGCTGCTCGTCGGGCGCACGCATCAGGGGTTGCAGGTGCTGCGCCACGCGCGCGGCGTCGAACGGCTTGACGATGTAGCCGGCGGCGCCCAGCGACAGCGCCTGCTCCATCGTCGCGCCGTCGGCCGCGGCCGAGACGAGGACGAACGGCAGGCCGGCGAAGCGGGCGTC
>NZ_JBKYMO010001660.1:0-248 GCF_047302915.1 Massilia sp. CT11-108
GGCTCGCGGGCGGCCCGGCCGTCCCCGTGCTGCCGCTGGTCGACACCCACGCGGCGCTGGGCCTGGCCGGCTGGGTGGTGCCGCTCGTGATGGCCGTGTCGTTCCAGGTGATCCCGATGTTCCAGGCGACCGACCCGTTTCCGCCGCTCGCAGCACGCGTGCTGGTGCCGCTGGTGCTGCTCGCATCGGCCGGATGGATCGCGGGCCGCTGGCTGGACGCGCCCTGGCGCACCGTGCCCGCGCTGGCC
>NZ_JBKYMO010001661.1:0-248 GCF_047302915.1 Massilia sp. CT11-108
CTCCTGGAGGGATCGTTACGTCTGTAACTTGAGGATATGGAACTGCTAGCACCAGCGCTGCCAGAGCACTGAGCAAGACGAAGGTGCGCATTCTGGTAACTTGTTGCTAGTCTTGGTCAATCGCAGAAGTGACTGATGAATGGCAAGGTTGTGAGGTCTTGGTTGTATCATTGAGCCTCTTCATTCTATGTAACCGATACCGCTCCACGGTGCCTCTCAGAACCATATTGTTTTACGATGCTCTTTAG
>NZ_JBKYMO010001662.1:0-248 GCF_047302915.1 Massilia sp. CT11-108
GATCACGGGCCTCGTCGTGGTGTCCCGACCGGGCGAGGCCCGTGATCACCACGGCGGTGTCGTGCGCCCAGACGGTGCCCCCGTGGTAGCTGAGCGGCCAGTACCCGGCGGCGGTCGTGGAGAGCGTCCTGAGGCCGAAGCCGCTCGCCAGGTCCGGGCTCACGACGCGTGCTGCGACGACGGCTTCCTCGTCAGGGGTGAGCAGGCCGGTGCCGAGCAGGTGGCCGATGTTGCTCGTGGCGGAGTCG
>NZ_JBKYMO010001663.1:0-248 GCF_047302915.1 Massilia sp. CT11-108
TCAGATACCGATCCATTCGGTGCCCCTACCCAGCGGTCTTTCGATGACTTTGATCAGGGCTTTGGTGATTCCTTCGCCGCCCCAGCAGCCACAACAGCCACCGCAACCGACGCGTCCAAGCCAGTCGGCAACAACGCCGACTTCGACAGCGCATTCGACGACTTTGACGATGCGCCTTCGGCGCAGGCGCCAGCCAGTGAGCCTGCTACCGAGACGTTTGCCTCACCCGAACAGGTGACTGAGCATAC
>NZ_JBKYMO010001664.1:0-226 GCF_047302915.1 Massilia sp. CT11-108
GCCGAAGATCGCACCGAAGTTCGCCTTCCAGTCCTCGGTGAACACCAGCGTGTGGTGCAGCAGCCCCGGCACGGGCCCGTCGACGCCGAGGTAGACGAGCACGGCGCTCGGCCCCGGGTCGCGCTTCGCCCAGTGTGCTGCGGGGTACGTGCGGTGCTCCGCGTCGAGCAGCTGCAGCTCGGTGTGCCGGAGGTCGGCGGCGCTCACCACGAGCTGTCTCTTATAC
>NZ_JBKYMO010001665.1:0-247 GCF_047302915.1 Massilia sp. CT11-108
TGTTTGAACGGTATCGAGTCACTCCAGTCCACCTGTGACTCACGTCTCATATCCGAACTACATAGACAATCATCCTCCACTTCTACCACCTCGAGCCGCCTACATGCCAATGTTCTAAATACGCTGGCCACCCCCCATCGGCTTGTTTATACACAAACGGCACATCATGACCGACGAAGCGGAACTACCGGAGATCGCTAGTCTGAACCTCTATACCATCCAGGAGCTCACCAAGAGCGTCCGGAAG
>NZ_JBKYMO010001666.1:0-247 GCF_047302915.1 Massilia sp. CT11-108
GCCTGCACATGGCATTCCGCAAGCATTCGACTTAAGGGACAGCGAAGCACTGTTATCGAAACTATTGCCGCACCGGCACTCTCTGCCGTACTGAACACCAGCGAGCTGGAATCCACGAGCTCCACAATACTGAAGACATGTCTCGATGGTCATCGAGTTGCTAGCTGTCGAGGCACCAGTCAAAGCCCTGCCTGGCACTTCCTTGATACAAGTAGCATCGGTGGCGATCGTGGTGTCGTCGTCATCT
>NZ_JBKYMO010001667.1:0-247 GCF_047302915.1 Massilia sp. CT11-108
CTTGAAGACCGCAACGCTTCTTATACAAAGGTACAATCGCCAACAGATCTCGTTCAAGCCTATCCCTCACTGCAGAGCTTTCTCTGATGAACACCTCCGCGATCCAGGATTCCGCTTCTCTCGGCTTTAAAGCTGATTCGTAGCCAGTTTTTTTGCTTGCCACAACTTTGCGGCGTGCCGCTGGGCTCCACCCGGGTTCCTCTTTGTTCCAGAGTATACTCTGAATCTTGCCTGGTCGTTATTGTAG
>NZ_JBKYMO010001668.1:0-247 GCF_047302915.1 Massilia sp. CT11-108
GTCCTGAATATTCTGGCCATCGACCACATCGGCGACCGTTATCTGGCTGTTGCTTTTAATCGTCTCTTCAAAGCCTTTCTGGCGCTGGTTTTGGATGGCCGAATTGAGCGCGCCGACAATTCCCAGTCGCGCTTTGCCGCCCATCTCTTTCGCAACATAATCGACAAAGTATTTACCGAGGATTTTTCCACCTTCGAGGTTATCTACCCCCACCTGCGCTGCCTGCGGACCGGCAGGCAATACGGCC
>NZ_JBKYMO010001669.1:0-247 GCF_047302915.1 Massilia sp. CT11-108
CTGTTGCTCCTTCCCCTGTTACCACCCAGCGAGCTCAGTGAAGGCAGCGTGAATCCCTTATCCCTCTCGCCAAGCTTCAACCCGAGCACCGGACTGGGATCGGGATCCGTCCTAGGTGATCGGACGGGATAAGAACCTCCATCCAGCCCTGAAGATACGTTGGAATGGGCGCGTGGTCGGTTGCTGTAGCTATAAGACGAGATATCGGGGTACTTGAAAGTACTGGTCGGTGTTGGTAGTGTGAGGG
>NZ_JBKYMO010001670.1:0-247 GCF_047302915.1 Massilia sp. CT11-108
GTTCCGTCATTCCGGGTGTAATGAAGGTTGATCGTACGATTGGCTTGGAGTCCCGTTCCCTCTCCTTTTACCGTTCCTCGTGGACAGACGAAGCAGAAGTCGTTTTCGTCAACATGGGTCGGACCGTCGCAGTCGCCGTATGCGTGTGGCCGCTTGATGTACTGGTCGATAGCTGTATCATCAGTCACCGCAAACATCGCAATGTGGGGGCACAAGACTCACTTCCTCAATGGCGTCTGTTGTGTCC
>NZ_JBKYMO010001671.1:0-225 GCF_047302915.1 Massilia sp. CT11-108
TGCTTCAGTTGTTAATAATATACAGGGGCCTAACGCGACGCCGCAAGCCAGGCCGCCGCGATGGGGCATGCGGCCCACGCCGTACTCGCCGGCCTGGACGCCCGGTCTGGCACGGATGCGGGCACGGATGACGGTCTGTTCACGCCAAAGGGCATCGGGCGCATGCAGGCGGCCGCGCTGCTCGACGTCCGCGACCGCGACCAGCCGTTCGCGCTGATGCCGGCC
>NZ_JBKYMO010001672.1:0-246 GCF_047302915.1 Massilia sp. CT11-108
GGCAAAAGCGGTAACTATTATTCGTGACAATTGGGGAGTTCCTCACATTTATGGAAAAACAGATGCTTCGGTTGTTTTTGGGCTGATGTATGCCCAATGCGAGGATAACTTTAAGGGGATCGAACGCAATTATCTTTACCAGTTAGGTAAACAGGCCGAGGTTGATGGCGAAACCAATTTATATACCGATGTGCAGCTGCAGCTGATTGCCGACAGTACCGATGCTATTAAAGATTATCACACAAG
>NZ_JBKYMO010001673.1:0-246 GCF_047302915.1 Massilia sp. CT11-108
TACCTGGACAGCCCAGGTCTCTTAGCAGCCTTCGCATGGCGATGAAAGGTGAGTCTATCAAAGGATCAGATGGTTCTCAGTGTCGTGATGAAAGATAGCAGCTCTGAAGCTAGCTTCTCGTATGACGCGTACTCGTGGGGCGACAAAGGGGAGGAAAGTACAATAGTTTGGCATGAAGGGTTCATTCAGCATCTACTGACTAAGGAGGACCCAATCCCTGATCAATCGTCGTGAACAGTGAAAGGC
>NZ_JBKYMO010001674.1:0-246 GCF_047302915.1 Massilia sp. CT11-108
GACGTGCTAGACGCTGATATCTTCAACATGACTGGCACAGGATCACCTCAACCATACATTAAAGAAGAAGTCGACGAGATGTCTTTCAACCAACGCTTCCTCGGTCACAACGGCCTTGACATGAACCACCAATACGCTAACGCTCAGTTCGCTGGGCACGAGAATGCCAATGGCATCAACCCCTCTGAGCTCAACATGAGCGGGAGCATGATGGGCAACCACTTCGCCGGCAACAGCTACATGCAG
>NZ_JBKYMO010001675.1:0-246 GCF_047302915.1 Massilia sp. CT11-108
CCCTCTCACGATTCTGGCAATGCGTCCTCATTCGCCGACCGTTTCTTAACCCAAGTCACTCGTTCCCACGGTTCTTTTGCACGATGCGTTCTTCGATGCTGTTAGCCGTTCCGGCCCTTTTATTCTTTAATGTCAATGCGTTGCGCGTCAGCACCTCAAGTGTTTGCGGCAAACAGTCTTGGAACACGCTTACTTGCAAGAATTCGTCTTGGGGAAACTGTTGCTCTAAGAATGGACGTTGTGGTT
>NZ_JBKYMO010001676.1:0-246 GCF_047302915.1 Massilia sp. CT11-108
GTACCCTGCCTCGTAGTGTAGAGCTTACTGCCCATTGGGTCGGTAGCAGAGCGATGGTGGCCATCATCTTGACCCATCCCAATCATACTATCTCGTTGAGGCAATCCCATCGTGCCAGCACCAATCGCCATGATTTCGTGATGGGGAAAAGATCCATGACCGGTAGTAGGCGTCTGGACAGAGGACATCATGGGCGAAGCGCCATCGGAATCTGGCATCGCATGATTCTCTGAAGGCGTATTCGGG
>NZ_JBKYMO010001677.1:0-246 GCF_047302915.1 Massilia sp. CT11-108
CTGGCGATCTTGTTGCCGATCGTCAGTGGTCAGTCCAGTTCGAATCGTACTTCCCTCGCAGCTTCTGCTACGCCTGGCAACTCTTCGCTTCAGGTGATTACTACGACCATCACCTCTCTCGTTACGCCGACTGCTTCTGGCTCCCGCTCGGCCTCGCCTACTACTTTCGTGTTGACTTTGACGGTCAACTCGACAACCTCTTCCGATGGATCGACTAGCAACACGACTGTTGAGGGGAATGGGAAT
>NZ_JBKYMO010001678.1:0-246 GCF_047302915.1 Massilia sp. CT11-108
GTCCACGGACGACACCGCGGCCCGCCAGGCGCAGTTCGACATCATCCAGCGCAAGCTCGTCGACGTCATGCCCTACGTGCCGATCATGACCGGCGGCACGACGAGCGAGTACAACGACGCCGGCTTCACGGGCTGGCCGACCGACGACGACCTGTACGCGTTCCCCGCCATCTGGGCCTCGCCGGACAACGCGCAGGTCTTCAAGGCGCTGAAGCCGGCCGGGGAGTAGCCGCATGACCGAGGAGG
>NZ_JBKYMO010001679.1:0-246 GCF_047302915.1 Massilia sp. CT11-108
GGAGAATCGAGTTGATCGCCTAGGTCGAGGGGCAGTAGTAGCTGCGTATGTGGGAGGGGGAGCGTGAGCTTCTGTCGGCCTCGAGGAGCTCGTTGCGTTGTTCGCAGAGGTAGAAATAGCTTCGTGAGATCGGGTAGAGGTCGAGGCGTTGATTGAATCAAGAACAATGGAGGAATCGGTGGCTTGAGCTAAAGCTTCGTTGCTGGTCGATGTTGCTGCTGGTGCTGAGGTGGTGTTGTGTGTCTC
>NZ_JBKYMO010001680.1:0-246 GCF_047302915.1 Massilia sp. CT11-108
GTTGAACACCTGCGCGTCGAAAACGCGGTCGAAGCCGAGCCCGAACAGGGCCGCAGCCAGCACGGGGAACGCCATGATCACGAGGATCGCCGTGATGAGCGTGTTCCAGGTGAAGATCGGCATGCGCCACATGGTCATGCCGGGCGCGCGCATCGTGACGATGGTCGTGATGAAGTTGACAGCACCCAGGATCGTGCTGAAACCGGTCATACCGAGACCGAACACCCAGAGGTTTCCACCTAGGCC
>NZ_JBKYMO010001681.1:0-246 GCF_047302915.1 Massilia sp. CT11-108
GGGCTACTTCGTGAACCTGCGCAACGACGACGGCCACGCGCCGGTGCGTGAGCTGCGGCCGTCGAAGCCGATCGCGATCTCGTCGTCGGTCGACGTGAGCCGGCTCGTGCTGTCGACACTGCGCTCGATCGGCACCGACGACGCAGTGCCGCTCGGCTCGCCGTATCCGGACCCGAGCCTGTTTCCGTTCGAGAAGCTGAACCGCTACGCGTATGCGGCCGGCCGCGACAAGTCGCTGTGGGGGGT
>NZ_JBKYMO010001682.1:0-246 GCF_047302915.1 Massilia sp. CT11-108
GCAATGCGCAATCCGTAGAGAATAGTGGCTGGCTATTTTTATCCCATACTCAAAAGTTATCTGAAAAGTTTGATGTACTTGCTGATGCGCAATTAAGAACGGCTGATCAATACACCTATTGGAAAAATGTGCTACTGCGGACGGCATTGAGTTACAATCTCTCTTAAAAGCACAGTATAGCGGTTGGGTATGCCTATTTAGGCGAAAGTGAAAAGACCGATAATTGAAAGGAGATCAGTGTAGAGC
>NZ_JBKYMO010001683.1:0-245 GCF_047302915.1 Massilia sp. CT11-108
CTCGACGACGTGGGCCTGCTGGCCGCGCTCGGGATCCCGAAACTCACGGAGCCGCGCGCGCGCCAGCTGCTGGCCGACGGCCGCACGCTGGACGACCTCGCGCACCTGAAGATCTTCAGCGTGTTCGGCCTGCCGGAAGGCGTCGTCACGGCGCTGGAGCAGTGGATGGCGGTGCCGGGCAACCGCGCGATGCTGGCCGCGCTGGCGGCGCTGCGCACCGAGCTGCTGGCGCTGCTGCCGCAGGA
>NZ_JBKYMO010001684.1:0-245 GCF_047302915.1 Massilia sp. CT11-108
AAGCAGGCGCGCTGGGTCGTCGCGGCCGGCGCTACGACGGCTGCCGATGAAAAGGCGCGCGTCCCGCTCGCGGGCGATTCCGGTAAGCTGCTGGACAATATGCTGGCCGCCGTCGGCATGGGCCGCGAGCGCGACGTCTACGTGACGAACCTCATCAAATGCCGCCCGACGACGCCGAACGGCGGCGAGCGCGCGCCCACGCCGCAGGAGGCGGCCGCGTGCCGTCCCTACCTCGAACGCGAGGT
>NZ_JBKYMO010001685.1:0-245 GCF_047302915.1 Massilia sp. CT11-108
TGCCAGGTGTGATATGAAGCCATCCGTAATCAATGTTCGAGCACCCGCCGTGGAATGGGACATGGCTGATTCGCCCCCCCAATATATTGGCACATTCTAGTCCACTTTTCCATAACCGGAAGTGAGGCAAAAAAGTGGTGAATACTACCATCTTGAAGAGCGATAGACATGTAAGGCATATCTGCTTGTGCACCTGGCTCCAGTTTCGCGATCGACTTGACAAGGGGCAAAACGCGCTCTAGCTT
>NZ_JBKYMO010001686.1:0-245 GCF_047302915.1 Massilia sp. CT11-108
TTGCCGCGCGGCGCCGGCACCCCACGTGCCGAGTGCCTGATCGCCTGCTGCGCGCGGCAACGCGCGGTCGCGCTCGCGTGGAATGCGTACGAAGACGCGATTCTGACCGGGCGGCCGGCACGCGATGCAAGACCGACCCAACCCGCCATCGAGCGACTGATCGACAAGTACCGGATCCAGGCGCATTACCTGCAACGCAATTGCTGGCTCGGCGAGCATCGGCTGCTCGCGCTGGCGCGACAGGC
>NZ_JBKYMO010001687.1:0-245 GCF_047302915.1 Massilia sp. CT11-108
ATTCAAACCGCGTCAGAAGTTCTTCATCACCTCAAAGCATGTCTTTCCTGCATCAGACACATGGATCGCCAGAGAGTCTATCTGGTACACGGAGAATGGTCCAAAGGAGTCGTGGCATGCGGTTGACGGGGATGAAAATGCAGGCGTAGCAGAACTGGGTGTTATCGAGTACGACATGAACGCTCTTAAAGGAAAGATCGGAACAGAACAGCTACCTGGCTGTAAGAGGAAAGGCGAGAAGGTAT
>NZ_JBKYMO010001688.1:0-245 GCF_047302915.1 Massilia sp. CT11-108
TGGGTATATCTTTGGATCCTGCGCCGCACTGAGCTTTCGTCCCGGCATGATCACGATCTACCCCGATGCCGTCGCGTTCATGGCGAGACTTCGTCTTGCTAGAGCTAGGTCCGCTATATAAGGGATGTGATCGAATGAATCACTCATGCATCACCGCTCTGCGGAACGCAGTACTATACTCTGATTTGTCTGATTATACAACTGCCCAAAATGAAACATATATATCCCTCAATCACTGCCTCAAC
>NZ_JBKYMO010001689.1:0-245 GCF_047302915.1 Massilia sp. CT11-108
GGTCTATTCCATGCAGTAACGACGAATATGTCGCGATCTCAGGATGATCTTGCAGTGTTCGAAAGCGGAACTGTATTCCGCGCCGTCACTCCGGCTGCGGCACCGCGTCCCGGTGTCGACGAGCGCCCCTCCGATGAAGTCCTTGCCGAGATCGACGCCGCCTTGCCAGCCCAGCCGCGCATGCTCGCGGCCGTGATCTGTGGCAGCTGGCTGCCCGATCGCTGGGATGGAGAGTCGGTCAAGGC
>NZ_JBKYMO010001690.1:0-245 GCF_047302915.1 Massilia sp. CT11-108
CTCGTGCATGATCTCGAGGCGTCCGTCTGGATAGTCGCAGACCACGACCTTCTTACCTGCCAATGGCCTGGAAATCTCGGTCGGATCGAGAATGAACAGCACCTTGTCGTAGCGTAGCGTCAGCGATTGCGACAGGGTGCGCACTTCCTTGCGGCACATGGCGCCATCGAGGTTCTCATGATCGGCCAGCGGTCGGTGCATGTCTTTCGGATTGCGTGGCGGCTTGCCAAAGCGCGCGTTGAAAT
>NZ_JBKYMO010001691.1:0-245 GCF_047302915.1 Massilia sp. CT11-108
GTCGTAGCACGCGCCATTCATCGATACCTGCAATGAAAGTTTAGGAGGCTCTATGTTAAAGCGAATTCGCAAAGCACTTGGTTCTTTGTTCAAGAAAAAGAAAAAAGCCAAGAAGAAAAACAATTCCTCCATATATCCAATGCACTGATGAAGACTAATAGGCGAATCTTTTCCAGCTTCCTCGGGGCAGAGACCGGGGGAGAGGCCAGGCGCATGTTCACGCCGGTCAGCCTGCGCACTTGCCT
>NZ_JBKYMO010001692.1:0-245 GCF_047302915.1 Massilia sp. CT11-108
TGGTAATATGGTCATGTGTTAGCGACACACTTGGCTTTTGCCATAAAAGATCACCACTTCTCTGTCCCATTGTTTGGATACAAAAGCCATGCAATTCAACCCCTTATCTTTCATGTCGATGCTAAACTACTCAGAATTAAGGCCTTTCACCTCCTTTTCTCTACATAGTAACAGGCTTCAATTCTCTAACCTTATCTTAAATCTAAGACAAACTTGAGGTCGCCTGTGGTAATATAGCATAGTAT
>NZ_JBKYMO010001693.1:0-245 GCF_047302915.1 Massilia sp. CT11-108
GCCCGAGTGACGGTAGTAGAGCTTCTCGGCCAGCTTGGAGCCGGTGAGGGCCACCTTGTCGGCGTTGATGACGATGACGAAGTCGCCCATGTCCATGTGGGGGGCGAAGGTCGGCTTGTGCTTGCCGCGCAGCAGTGCTGCCACGTGGCTGGCCAGACGGCCGAGCACGACGTCGTTGGCGTCGATGATCAGCCAGTTCGGCTGAACGTCAGCCGGCTTGGGGGAGAAAGTGCGCGTCACAGTAG
>NZ_JBKYMO010001694.1:0-245 GCF_047302915.1 Massilia sp. CT11-108
CACATCACACACCTCCAGCAACACCTCCCACGCCATCACCACCCAGCATCCATCCTTGAGCACCCTCGACAGCGCATCGCGCACGCCCCGCCTCCTCATCACCTCCACCCCGCGCGACGGCTCGACCAGCAGCACGTGGCGCGGACGCTGCAGCACCCCGCCCGCGACCGCCACCTTGATGAGATGGCAATGCGAAAATCCTATCCACCGGCGATCCAGGAAGTCGTCAATCGCGAGCATTTCCT
>NZ_JBKYMO010001695.1:0-245 GCF_047302915.1 Massilia sp. CT11-108
CCCCCCCCCCCCGGGCCCCCGGGGCCCCCATTTTGCCCCCGCCCTGGGGCTCCGCCATGGCGGGTGGGGCCAACCCGGGGGGCCCCCGGGTTTTATACCAAACTGCCTCGCGCCCCCCCGGCCCCGGGGAGTTGTGGCCCGCGAACAACCAGGCCGCCAACCAGGCCCAGCGCCGCCCCGACGAAGCGCCGGCCGGGCCCGGCCGGAGGTGAAAGCCCCCGCCCCGCAGCGCCGGACCGGGCGGG
>NZ_JBKYMO010001696.1:0-244 GCF_047302915.1 Massilia sp. CT11-108
TTGCGGGCAGTATCCACGGTTCGGGCGGTCTGACAATCGCGGGCGGCATCGAAACCCTGAGCGGTACCAATACCTATTCAGGTGCCACCTCGATCGATCAGGGCGGCGCGCTGGCGCTGTCCGGTTCGGGCAGCATCGCTCTGTCCAGCGGCGTAGCCGACAACGGCGTGTTCGACATTGCCGCGACAAACAACGGCGCCGAAGTGCGCACGCTGTCCGGATCCGGCGCCGTGCTGCTGGGCGG
>NZ_JBKYMO010001697.1:0-244 GCF_047302915.1 Massilia sp. CT11-108
GTTCCTTGACGAGCCGACCGCGGGGCTCGACCCGATCGGTGCGGCGGCGTTCGATTCGCTGACCCAGTCGCTGCAGAAGACGCTGGGCCTGACCGTCTTCCTGATCACGCACGACCTCGATACGCTCTACGCGATCTGCGATCGTGTCGCGGTGCTCGCCGACAAGAAGGTGATCGCGGTCGGCACGATCGACGAACTGCTCGCGCTCGACCATCCGTGGATCGAGGAGTATTTCAAGGGGCCG
>NZ_JBKYMO010001698.1:0-244 GCF_047302915.1 Massilia sp. CT11-108
GAGAAGTCCCGCAGGTGCGTGTTTACAAGCACATAAGCCGCCCGCCGCAAAGCCAGGATCAAACAAGCACAATTCCGGATCTGCCATCGTTTCGCAGAGAAGGTGAATCGTTGGGGCAGTAGCCGGTTTCTGCGTAACACCGAGCACCACGGATGATGTCGTGTTTTCGCACGGGCGGCCAGTACCCGCAGGCAGCCGCATATTGTACTCAATCTTACTGTGCCTGCCAGCACTGTCAGGTTTC
>NZ_JBKYMO010001699.1:0-244 GCF_047302915.1 Massilia sp. CT11-108
TCCTAGTGCCGATGCTGCGCGACCAGGAGCAATGAGTCGTTCAAGCTGTCTCTGTCCACCGAAAAATGTGCATCCCTATGGCAATTTGGACAAAGCGCAACGCAGTTTGATACTCGATCACTGACCTCCACACCCAGTATGTGGTGGACGTCCAGAAAGCCAGTATACGAGCGGCTTGCTCCGCAACCCGGCCGTTCACAACGCGCACCGCATCGATCTATGACCGCTTTTCGGACCTTCGGAT
>NZ_JBKYMO010001700.1:0-244 GCF_047302915.1 Massilia sp. CT11-108
GGTGAGTCTGCTGTTGAGCGACGTTAAGTTGGGAAGACGACGATGATGATGAATTCCTCAATACGTGTAAGAGCATCTAATCATAAACATGGTGCTTGATAGCATACAATCGTAAAACAACCGCACGAGCATTTCGACTCCGCAAGAGAACGTTGCATTGTGTTCAAGATGCCCTCTCACCCTTCAACTCAGTGGTAGTAGCAGTATCTAAATCAGAAAACATCTCCTGCCCTAAGCCAGTCTC
>NZ_JBKYMO010001701.1:0-244 GCF_047302915.1 Massilia sp. CT11-108
CGCACGGACACTGCCGAGTCGGATATCCTCGCTGATATCAAGAAAGGTCTTCGGCCTGAGAGTGGCGGCGAAAAAAAGCTGCCTACGTTGCTGCTTTATGAGTAAGCAACGATTTGGTCAGCCCATGATGCACGCTAACCTTTTCTCTTCTCTTAGCCAAGAAGGCCTTCGTCTATTCGAAGAGATCACGTACCAAGAGGAGTGAGCAGCTTCACGCTTGGTTTATATGAGCACCAAGCTGATG
>NZ_JBKYMO010001702.1:0-244 GCF_047302915.1 Massilia sp. CT11-108
TGCATGGCAGCGAGGCCTTTCGAAAACAAGGTCCCTCGATGCTACCACGATGGCGCCAAATGCAGGGCTAGGTGGCGCAGAGCTTCGCAGAGGTGCCGTAGGCACAGCTCCCACCAAATGGGATGGCAACGCCGCAGCCTCGTGGTCGACGCCGCTCGGCCACAAACTTTTAGGGCGAGCCGTTGAAGCTGTGAATCTCGTAGTAGGGACAACCGGCCATGTCGCGGTCGAGCTGGTCCAGCAT
>NZ_JBKYMO010001703.1:0-244 GCF_047302915.1 Massilia sp. CT11-108
TTTTTGTTTTGTGTTTTTTGTTGTGGGTTTGGTGGGGGTGGGTGGGGGGGGGGTGGTGTTTGTGGTCCTTCTTCTGCTATCTATTTTTTTTTTTTTTTTTTTTTTTTTTGGTTTTTTTTTTTTTTTTTGTTTTATTTTATTTATTATTTTTTAATTTTGTTGTTTTACTTGGGGGGGTTAGCTTTGTTTAATTTAAATTTGTGTTTAATGATGGTATTGTGGGTAAGGTGGGGGGGGCGGAAAC
>NZ_JBKYMO010001704.1:0-244 GCF_047302915.1 Massilia sp. CT11-108
GTTCGCCTTCGCGCCGGGCGAGCGCCACGAGGTCTTCGATCTCGGCGTGCACGAGGTGCTGCTGCGCCGAGACCAGACCGAGCTGCAGGGCCCGTGGCGACGCCTTGAGCACGTTGCCCGACGGGTCGACGACGACGCCCGCCGACTCGAGCGCGGCGAGCACGGGGTCGATGCGGTCGGGCAGCGACACCTCGACGAGCCGTGCCACCTTGACGGACCTGGCGTGCGCCGCCACCACCACGAT
>NZ_JBKYMO010001705.1:0-243 GCF_047302915.1 Massilia sp. CT11-108
CGGACGCCGCCGGCTACGCGTTCTGGACGGATGCCCTGCATTCGACGTCGCGCGCCGACGTCCTCGTCGGATTCAGCGAGAGCACGGAAAACCAGGTGCAGGTCATCGGCAGCATCCAGAACGGCATCGACTACCTGCACTGGGGTTGAGTCGACGTAAGTTTGTCGCGCATCATGGCGATCGGCGAGGGGAGCGCCACACTGCTTCGATGTCCGCCAAGCTCACCGCCCTGTTCGCCCGCCT
>NZ_JBKYMO010001706.1:0-243 GCF_047302915.1 Massilia sp. CT11-108
GTCCCGGCGGCGACCACGAGCGGGGCCCGGGCATGCCCTTCGGCCACGTTCCGCTGCACCGCCTGAAGCTGACGGAAGCCCAGCAGGACAAGGTGTTCGCCATCATGCACGCCCAGGAGCCGCAGCGCCGCGACTACGACAAGGCGATCCGCAAGGCGCACGAAGGGTTGCGCGAACTGGGCCGCGCCGACAGGTTCGACGAGGCCAGGGCCGGCGCGCTGTCGCGCGACCTCGGCCAGGCGG
>NZ_JBKYMO010001707.1:0-243 GCF_047302915.1 Massilia sp. CT11-108
GCCTTGCAGGCGGCGCGTGACGCGGGCGCGGCGGTCGTGCGCGACGAGGTGCTGCCCGGGCTGGGCGAGCGCATGGTGGTGCTGCGCCTGCCGGCCGGTGCGTCGACCGCGGCCATGGTCGAGCGCCTGCGCGCCATCGATCCGGACGGCAGCTACGATTTCAATCATGTCTACACGGGCAGCGGGGCGGCGGGCGGCGTTCGCGCCGGCGAGGGAGACGCCGTGCGCATCGGCCTCGTCGAC
>NZ_JBKYMO010001708.1:0-243 GCF_047302915.1 Massilia sp. CT11-108
GGCCAGTTGCAGCAACAGAAAGCCCATGAAGAAGTCCGGATTGATCCGGTCGTAGCGAATCACTGCCGCACCCGCCACGGCCACCAATGCCGCGATCAAGGCCCACGGATTGAAGCGCCGGTTCAGCGCGTCTTCGATCAGGGTCACGTGCAGCGGCGTGAGGATGGTGAACAGCAGCACTTCCGGCACCGTCAGCACGCGGAAGCTCAAATACAAACAGACATAGGTCACACCGAACTGCAG
>NZ_JBKYMO010001709.1:0-243 GCF_047302915.1 Massilia sp. CT11-108
ACTGGGCCATGGCATCCAGCGACGCCCCGGCCTCGTTGGCCTGGGCCGACGTGCCGTCGCCGGCCTCGCTGGAGCGGCGCATGGACTCGACCGCCGATTGGGTGCCGGCCTGCAAGCGGTCGATCATGCCCTGGATTTCCTGGGTACTGATTTGCGTGCGACTGGCCAGCGCCCGCACTTCGTCGGCAACCACCGCAAAACCACGTCCGGCCTCACCGGCACGGGCAGCTTCAATGGCGGCGT
>NZ_JBKYMO010001710.1:0-243 GCF_047302915.1 Massilia sp. CT11-108
TCATGTATTCGGTGGATTATCCGTTCAGTACCAATACGGATGGCTGGGCGTTCGTGGAGAAGTTGGCGGAAGCGCAGGTTCTAAGCGACGCTGAGACGGACATGTTTGCGTGGAGGAATGCTGAGAAGTTGCTGGGACTATGAGTAGCAGACATTGATGGAAGATAAGTAAAGGGAATTGAAAAATGATAGTATTTGTCTATGGACACGCGTTGGCCGCATGCACAGAGGGGTCGATGATGCC
>NZ_JBKYMO010001711.1:0-242 GCF_047302915.1 Massilia sp. CT11-108
GCCGTCGGCTTCGTGTGGCTCCCGCGCGCCCACGCGCGCGACGCGATGGCGTCGATCTGGGAATCGATCTGCAGCGCGGCCGGCGCGCCGGCGCCCTACCGCAGTCCCGACCAGCCGGACGAGAAGGCCGTCTACCCGACGAGCGTGATCGTGAGCAGCGAATTCACGGGTCCGATCGACAACGTGGCCGTGCCGCGCGCGCCGTGGCACATGCTGCATTGCAGGGCCAGCGTGGCGCCGCA
>NZ_JBKYMO010001712.1:0-242 GCF_047302915.1 Massilia sp. CT11-108
GTGGTTGGCGAGCGTGATCGGGGCGAGGCCGCCGCTGGGGCGCGGGCGCATGATGGCGTCGGCGCCGACGGCGGGCGTGATGGGGTTGGCGCGGGCGAACGCGAAGCTGGACGTCGTCAGCAGCTTGAAGCGCGGCAGGCGGTCCCACGATACGCGCGCGGCCGCGGTCCACGGCTGGTCGGCCGCGTGCGGGCGGCTGTGCGATTGCACTTGCGCCTGCAGGGCGTCCGGACCGCTGGAGA
>NZ_JBKYMO010001713.1:0-242 GCF_047302915.1 Massilia sp. CT11-108
TCTCTCGCGCGCTGACAATGCCATTGCTTTTCACATCTCCATGCTCCCAGCTACCAAACTCTCATTTCCTTCACCCACTTGCTATCGTGTACACCATCGCCTCCAGCTGCCTCCATTACATACCTCCCCCAGTGCCGTTTCACTAGTCTATCCGCACGCCATCCGTATTCCCCTCTCGGCCTGCCTCCGTTTCGGGCGCTGGCCGTCAATAGGGTGGCACATGCTTCGCGTCACTTCATTTG
>NZ_JBKYMO010001714.1:0-242 GCF_047302915.1 Massilia sp. CT11-108
CTACTAAGCTCAATGACTTGACTTTTGTTTCTCAAACGTCCAAACCCACTCCAGACAACGCCCGTTCCCTTGTGTGTACTCCCTCATATATCCACTCCGCTTGCTCCCGGGAATTACCAGCTGAGCCACACGAGAGAGCTCCTTTTTCCAAGCATCTAAGTAATGATCTTCCAGACGCCTAGCTTTATTTGCGCTGTCGGTCTCCCCTCGCAAACTCCAATACCACACAAGCATTTTAGTAT
>NZ_JBKYMO010001715.1:0-242 GCF_047302915.1 Massilia sp. CT11-108
CCTGTTCAACTACCTGGACCGCGTCAACGTCAGTACGGCGGCAGCGGGCTTCGGCAAGGAATTCCATCTTTCGCACACGGAAGTCGGCCTCGTGTTCTCGGCGTTTGCGTATCCGTACCTGCTTTTCCAGATCATCGGCGGCTGGGTCAGCGACCGTTTCGGCGCGAGGCGCACGTTGCTCGCGTGCGGCGCGATCTGGGGCATCGCCACTTTGCTGACCGGTTTTGCGGGCGGTCTGATGT
>NZ_JBKYMO010001716.1:0-242 GCF_047302915.1 Massilia sp. CT11-108
GGGTGGTGGCTTGATCCGCTTCCTGCAGATGCGGTTGGCGCTGCAGGGACTCGATCAGCAGCAGTCGATAGTCCATGCGTTTAGGCGCCTGAGCGATGGCCTTGCGTGCGGCCTGGGCAGCAGCGCCGAAGTCATCGCGGTCATAGGCTGCGAAGGCCTGGGCAGCGGCGCCGAAGCCCGGAGCCTGACGTGATTGCGGGTAGCGCCTGGGATGATCGCGCAGGTCCTTGTCGCGCTGAGCC
>NZ_JBKYMO010001717.1:0-242 GCF_047302915.1 Massilia sp. CT11-108
GTACCGCATGTACATGCGGTAAAGGTCGCCGGCAAAAAGGGCAGCCTCGTCACCACCTGTACCACCACGAATCTCGACGATCGCATTTTTAGAATCCTCAGGATCTTTAGGGATGAGCATCAAACGGATCTCCTCCTCTTTTACTTCCTGCTGGGCAAGTAGTTCGTCAAGTTCCATTTTAGCCATCTCGCGAAACTCCTCGTCTTTTTCGGTGGCCAGGATTTCTTTATTGGTATCGATAT
>NZ_JBKYMO010001718.1:0-242 GCF_047302915.1 Massilia sp. CT11-108
CTACGCCTCGTCGGCGATGGAAGGCTCGCCCGTCAAGACCGCGCCGGCACCGCTGGCCGACTTCGGCATCGGCGCCACCGTCAACTCGTCAGTCTCCGGCAAGGTCTGCCTGATCCAGCGCGGCACCGTCGACTTAGCGACCAAGGTAGCCAACTGCCAGAACAGCGGCGGCGTGGGCGCGATCGTATACAACAACGTGGCGGGCGCATTCGGCGGCACGCTGGGCACGACCCTCACGCCGA
>NZ_JBKYMO010001719.1:0-242 GCF_047302915.1 Massilia sp. CT11-108
ATGACGTCATGACGAGCCCAGAGACTGTCCGTCACGCGCTGTTCTGCTACATCGACTGCATGCTCGAGGATGATGTGTTTCTGGACTAGTACTCGCTTGTGAAAATCCCTGACTGTATTAGCTTCGTCGACGCGGCCACCCTGCCCTGCGGGGGCGTGACGGGGTGTAATGCCATCTTCGAATCCAGCACCGCGGTCCGCCCGGGCGACACCGTACTGCTGTATTCTAATATGGCATTCCAC
>NZ_JBKYMO010001720.1:0-242 GCF_047302915.1 Massilia sp. CT11-108
GGGTTGGTTTTTTTTTGTTTGTGGGGTGTTTCGATTAGTTGGTTGTGAGGTTGGGCCTTGTTTGGGTTGTTTTGGGGGGTGGGGGTTTTGTTTTTTTTTTTTTTTTTTTGGGTGGGGTGTTTTTTTTTTGTTTTTTTTGTTTTGTGTTGTTGGTTTTTTTGGGTTTTTGTTTTGTGGGTTTTTTGGGGTTTTTTTTTTTTTTTGTTTTTTTTTTTATTTTCTATTTTATTTTTATAAACCCC
>NZ_JBKYMO010001721.1:0-241 GCF_047302915.1 Massilia sp. CT11-108
TCGTCCAGCAGGCGCGCGCAGTCGCTGCCCAGGCGCACCCAGGTGACGTCATGGCCGTCGTTGTGCAGCACCGACTGCAGCGCGCGGCCCAGCGCCAGGTCGTCTTCCACGAGTAGGAGTCGCATGGAGCGCAAGTATAGCGACGCGCCGCCGCCGCGCCTATCGGCCGTGAAGCCTCCCTGAAGATTGCAGGCGCTTCCCGCCTCTAGAATGGCGGCATCCCAACGTCAGGAACCCCCAT
>NZ_JBKYMO010001722.1:0-241 GCF_047302915.1 Massilia sp. CT11-108
CGCGGCGTCGTTGCCGGCGATGGCGTCCTTGAGCATGCGCTCGAGATCGGCGGGCATCTGCGGCAGCTGGTCCGGCGTGGCGCCGTTGTTCAGGTCATTGAGCTGGTCGGCGACGAAGCCCGACGCCTGCAGCGACGCTTCGATCGCGCCCGGCGTGACGGGAGCGGCGCCGGTGCGCAGCGCGTCGAACAGGTTTTCCGTCAGGTGGCAGGCGGCGACGAGCGCCGGCAGCCCCATGAAA
>NZ_JBKYMO010001723.1:0-241 GCF_047302915.1 Massilia sp. CT11-108
CCACAACCAGTTGCCGCCGGCGCTGCGGCCCGCTCGCCCGCACCTGGAAGCGGCGCCGGGGACCAGCGCGTAGGGTAGGCGTCCCGTGCCCACGCCAATGCTTGCCGTATGCTGGCGTCACGCGTGGGCACAGGGGTGCCCAGCCTACTGGGCCAGTTCGATGCGGCGGCGGATGCCTTCCGCCGCGGCCGTGTCGCCTGCCGCGCGGGCACGCTGTTCCTGCACGCCCAGCCACGCCAGC
>NZ_JBKYMO010001724.1:0-241 GCF_047302915.1 Massilia sp. CT11-108
CGCAGCAGCTGGAACGCCTGCAGCGCGATCAGCTCGGCCTGCGCCTGCTTGCCCTGGCAGGCCTGCGCCAGCGCGATGGCGCCGTCGATGCGCTTGTCGATCTTCTTCGCCGACGGCTTGGCCCACAGCCACACGCCCCACAGCACGGCCAGCGCGACGATCCACCAGCGCAGGCGGATCGGCTGACGGCCCGCCGGTGCCGGCGAAGGCGGCGGCGTCGGGCGCGGCGACCACGGGATGC
>NZ_JBKYMO010001725.1:0-241 GCF_047302915.1 Massilia sp. CT11-108
AATTTACCCGGCCACCACCTATATCTCCACCTCTCTATTCGTCGGCTGGGTCATTTTTTTATAAGCGCCCGCCTGGGGTTGGGGGGCGGGCAGGGCCCGCAGGTCGAGAAGATCGTTCATGATGGTGCGATGAGGCTGGACAGCGCAATGCCGTCCAGCGACTCGAGAAAACAGGCCGTCGCGCGGCACAGCGCCCCTTTCAGCACGCACGCCGGCGCGAGCGGGCACGCGCGGGCGCGGC
>NZ_JBKYMO010001726.1:0-241 GCF_047302915.1 Massilia sp. CT11-108
GGCGAGCAGCATGGCGCGGCGGCCACCGTGGAAGCGGTCGAGCGCGACGGCCGCCAGCAGCACGGCGGCCAGCAAGGTGGCGTCGCGCGGGCTGTCCAGCAGCGCGCGCCGGATCTCCGCTTCGATCAGCGCACCGGGCAAACGGCCCGCGTTGAAGGCATCCTGCAGCGCGTCGGCGAGCAGCGGGTCGGCGGCAAGCACGGGGACGTCGGCCAGCGTGGGCATGCCGGCGTCGCAGAGC
>NZ_JBKYMO010001727.1:0-241 GCF_047302915.1 Massilia sp. CT11-108
TTTGGTTAGACTTACGGTGGTTAGCATTATTTTGGTGTGAATCCATGGCTCTCGATCATTTCTTAGCTCTGCATTGCCGGAAAATGTGAATTACAGTTTGAAGAAGTAGCCGAACAAAATCTGTCAATGATATGCTGTGCCACAAGCGAACCTGCTGCGAAACGACAGGCAGCTTTGTAGCGAACAGGCGGCAAGGCACGCATCATGCAAGGAGCCCCTTGATGGATCACTCCATTGTCTC
>NZ_JBKYMO010001728.1:0-241 GCF_047302915.1 Massilia sp. CT11-108
GAGTTACTGCGCGCCTGTCGAGCCGCCGCCGAGTCTTGCAGAAGACCTCTGCCGGTGGCCGGCTAAAACTTCCCCAGTTCGTCTGAAAACGGAATGACCGCGCCAGTCGCGGTTTACGACTCCATCCGCCAGCGGCCGACGGCCACGTAGGCCCGCCAGGCCAGGGGTCTCTCCACCCACAAGAATTCATCCGGGGGTCGCCACCCAGTTCGGTTCATCCGGGGGTCGTCGCCACCCACGT
>NZ_JBKYMO010001729.1:0-241 GCF_047302915.1 Massilia sp. CT11-108
TGGTCGAAATGATACTACCGGCCAGCGTAAATCGTTCAAGAGATTGAGCGACATCCTCAATCGAACGGAGCATCATGATCTCTGGGTCGTCAAGTTCACTGATGTCTCGCTGCTCTGTGAAAAGACTGGCTCGACCAATCTCCCGATGCATCGCACGAAAACACAAGCCACCCGATCAGAATCGCTCAACGACATGGGCAAGAGGGAGAAGTATGCCGGAAACAATCGCAGGGGTCTGTCC
>NZ_JBKYMO010001730.1:0-241 GCF_047302915.1 Massilia sp. CT11-108
GTTCGTCACAATGGTAGGGAAGCCATAGGTCCTGCGCCATGCGCGCACCAGATGGTCGCTAGAGGCTTTGGAAGCAGAGTAAGGGCTGCTCGGTGCGTAGGCGGTGGTTTCGGTGAAAAGCGGCAGCGCTTCGCCAGCGGCAACTTCATCCGGATGCGGCAGGTCGCCATACACTTCATCAGTCGAGATGTGATGGAAACGAAAAGCGGCTTTGCGCGTCTCATCCAGTTGCGTCCAATAT
>NZ_JBKYMO010001731.1:0-241 GCF_047302915.1 Massilia sp. CT11-108
GGGCCGGGGTGGTCTGAGCGCCGCATTCGCCTCTGAGCAGCAGTCACGCAGTCGAAGAACAGCCCGCAGCGATGCGGGCTTTTTCGTTGGCGCGGCTGCTGCGCACGCTGGCGCGCGGCAATCGTCACCCGACCGGATGCGCGATCCATTCCAACGCGAAAAGCAAAGCTGAAATCGTCGTGATGGGCATCCTGATCATTGGCGCGATCGCGTGGCTGTTCGATCTCGCGATGCGCGGGGT
>NZ_JBKYMO010001732.1:0-241 GCF_047302915.1 Massilia sp. CT11-108
GTGTATAGTTTATTATATTTCTTAGACTTAGAAAGTCTCTAGAGGTAATAGTTACTAGAAACTAAGCGTTTTCTATAAAGGTATTAATAATAGATTTTAGTAGAGTAAAGCTTTATATAGTGTTAATACTAATAGAAGCCTTTAGAATAGAAACTCTAGTAGCCTTATAAGCTTTATTAAGTATAGTAAGAACTTCTTTAAAGTAATCTATTAAAGTAATATTATTCTAACTTTTATAAAG
>NZ_JBKYMO010001733.1:0-241 GCF_047302915.1 Massilia sp. CT11-108
GACCTGGAACTGGGCCGAGGTCAGCGAGCCGTCCAGCACGTTCTGGCCGTTGAACTGGGTGGTGTTGGCCACACGGTCCAGTTCCTGCGACAGAGCGGAAACCTCGCCCTGGATCGATTTGCGGTCGGAATCGGAGTTGGTGCCGTTGGCGGACTGGACTGCCAGTTCGCGGATACGCTGCAGCAGGTCGCCGGCGGTGCTCAAGCCACCCTCGGCCGTTTGAGCCAGCGAGATACCGTCG
>NZ_JBKYMO010001734.1:0-241 GCF_047302915.1 Massilia sp. CT11-108
TTACAGATCCGTGCAACGACCCAGGCTATCGAGATTCAGAAGCGCTCCAATAGCCAGAATCCGGGAGGTCGTCAGCCGCTTCTATAACGTCAGTTCGCCAAGGGTTCGTCTCTTGGGTGAAGATCTGGGCTTGGCCTAAATCGCGCCAGGCTTCGTTGAGCGAGATTCGACTCGAGGATAGGCTTTCAGTCCCAGCATCATGATCAAACGGTGATCGAGGATTGTGGGACATCAACGAAGA
>NZ_JBKYMO010001735.1:0-241 GCF_047302915.1 Massilia sp. CT11-108
GTTCGGGGGGGGGGGCGGCGGGGGCGGGGCCGGGCCCCCCGGCGCGCCCCCGCGGGGGGGGGGGGGGGGGGCGCCGCGGCCGCGGCCGCCGCGGGGGGGGGGGGGGGGGGGGGGGGGCGGCGGCGCCGGGGGGGGGGGGGGGGGGGGGGGGGGGGGGGGGGGGGGGCCCCGGGCCCGGGCGGGGGGGGGCGGGGGGGGGGGGGGAGGCGGCGGCGGCGCCGCGGCCGCGGCCCGGGGCGGG
>NZ_JBKYMO010001736.1:0-241 GCF_047302915.1 Massilia sp. CT11-108
CCACCCCCCCCATACTTTTTTTTCAAACCCCCCACCCCCTCCCTCTATGTCGCTCGGGCTCGTGGGTTCGTTTTTTTGTATAAGATCCAGTCCCCCGCGGGGGCGCGGCCGGGTTCTGGTTCGCAGGCGCCGTGGCCGGGCCCGCCCCCGCCGGGGAGTTTTTAACAAAAGACGAGGCCGACCAATAAAATGGTTTTTGTTGGGGGGGGTGGCGGGAGAATAAAAAAAAAAAGTGTGGGGG
>NZ_JBKYMO010001737.1:0-241 GCF_047302915.1 Massilia sp. CT11-108
GGGGGGGGGGGGGCCCTCTCTTTCGCGCTTTAAAAATACCCGGCCTTTGGGGGTTTTGGGGGGGTAAAACTTTTGGGGGGGGGGGTTTTTTTTGGGTTTTTTTTTTTTTTGGGGGCTTTTTTTTTTTTTTTTGCTCCTTTTTACCCCCTAAAATTTTTCTTTTTTTGGGGGGTTGGCGGGGGGGCTGTTTTTGTGGGGCCCCCCCCCCCCGGGTAAAATTTTTGGCCCCCGCCCCCAGCAC
>NZ_JBKYMO010001738.1:0-241 GCF_047302915.1 Massilia sp. CT11-108
CTTTGGCCGGGGGGGGGGGGGTGGGCCGGAAGTTGGCGTAACAGGTGGTGGCGTTGTTTTTTTAAGTGGTAAATTTGTTCGCCGCCTACGCCTAGTATCTGGCCGGCCTCGACCGGTAGGGTCGGGTGTTGGTGGTGGTCGTGGGGGGCTTTATGGTGGGTTGGGGGGGTTACTATTTGTCCTTTTTCTACGACCTCGCCCCGGTGTTTTGGGGCCGCGGGGGGGCGGTGGTCGTAGAACT
>NZ_JBKYMO010001739.1:0-240 GCF_047302915.1 Massilia sp. CT11-108
GCCTCGAACGGCATGCCGCAGACGGCGAGCACGCACGGCGCCGAAGGCACGGTCTACATCCCGAACGCGACCCGGCCGCTGCCGCCGGCCCGCAGGTTGCGGTAGCGGGCCAGCGCCCACAACGGAAAATACCTGGCGTAACCGTGGTAGCGCAGGTAGAACACGCGGGGGAAGCCCGTGGCCGTGTGCTGCGGCTCGTCCCACAGGCCATCCCCGCGCTGGTGGTCGACGAGCCGCAGC
>NZ_JBKYMO010001740.1:0-240 GCF_047302915.1 Massilia sp. CT11-108
GCCGACGTGGCGCGCGCACAGGGCGAAGCCGCCGACCGTCGACTCTTCGGCGAACACGCGGCCGTCGCAGGCGGGGTTCGGTTCGCACAGGTCGGCGTAGCGGCCCGTGCGCGTGTGCGCGGCATGCCAGTCGAACGTGCCGCCGTCGACGAGCAGGCCGCCAGGCGCGTCCGCTTGTCCCGCGAGGAAGGCGGCACCATGGACCACGAGGTGGGGGGGGGGCGGGGCGGGCGGGCCGCC
>NZ_JBKYMO010001741.1:0-240 GCF_047302915.1 Massilia sp. CT11-108
GTATCGCATCGTCCATTTCTTCCGATCTCTCAAATTTGTCCATACTCCTCCGTTCGTCGGCACTCTTGCCAAAGGGCTTGTATCTTCAAAACACGATTGCAGTCATGAAGCGCGAACTGGAAGACGAGTGCGACTATATACGAGAAGCAGAATCGGGCAGGCGGTTCCACCGATTGTTGAAGGACTACGATTACTTCAAGGTACCGCAAGTGGTTGATGAGGCTAGTACCAGTAAAGTCC
>NZ_JBKYMO010001742.1:0-240 GCF_047302915.1 Massilia sp. CT11-108
GGTGCAAGGGCATGTACGTATCTTCCTTGCGTGAAGAAGGGAAAGTGTGGGATTGGCGCTGACGGAGAATAGTACTTGTCCTGAACGTGATGGACGTCTTTGATGAGGCGTTTGAATGACGCGTTTCTGTTCGCGCATGGGTGATATGAGGATAGGGAATGATGTGCGTGTATTCAGCGAAACAGAATCACTCTTGTACACTCAAGCACCAGCATTGATGTAAAGCAGTTCCATTATCCC
>NZ_JBKYMO010001743.1:0-240 GCF_047302915.1 Massilia sp. CT11-108
GATGACGCTGGCCGTCTCCGGCGTCTACCTGGCGCTGCGCTTCTGAACGGTGGGCGCCAGGCTTTTGCCATAAATAGTTCTTTTGAGCTGCAATTGAATTGCTAGCTAATAGCAAAATGATTGCTGGCAGATGGACTTCCCGTGATAGGATCTGTTCAATAACGAACTGTTATCCATCACATCGGTCCGGCACATGCTCAACACCCGTTCCACGTCATTCGCTGCTGCCCACCTGGCGGT
>NZ_JBKYMO010001744.1:0-240 GCF_047302915.1 Massilia sp. CT11-108
GTGAAGGAAGGATGGGTTCATGTCAGCAAGGAACACGCTGTTTAGGTTTTGGGGTCCTTTGGTGGTGCAAACTGCACACAGCGCCCTGGAGTCGACCATGGATATGGCTCGACTAAACGGGATTGCGAGTCGTTGGCATGGTGCAAGGCAATGTATGGTGTATAATGACAGAGCTGGTGTTCTCGGATGGTCGGACAACGCGGCAATGGGCTCTGACGCAATTGAATGTACCACCAATAT
>NZ_JBKYMO010001745.1:0-240 GCF_047302915.1 Massilia sp. CT11-108
ATGCGGGGGGGGGGGGGGGGGGGGGGGCGCCCCCCGCGCCCGGGGGCCCCCCCGCGCGGGCGGGGGGGGCGGCGGGGGGGGGGGCGCCCGGGGGGGGGGGGCCCCCCCCCCCCCCCCCCCCCCCCGCGGGGGGGGGGGGGGGGGGGGGGGGGGGGCAGAGGAAAAAACACCCCGACACCACGCCGCGGGGGGGGGGGGCCGGGGGGGGGGGTTATAAAAAAAAAAAGGGAGAGCAAAAAA
>NZ_JBKYMO010001746.1:0-239 GCF_047302915.1 Massilia sp. CT11-108
GTCGAAGATCTGGTTTGGAAAGTACCGGCGGGACACTGAGTACAGGTGGATTGGTCGGTCGAAGCCACACTTCCAGAGGGACATGTCTCGCAGCGATTGGTTCCCGCTTTACTGATCATTCCGGCAGGACATCGAGTACAGGTTGTTTGATCCGTCGAAGTCACACTTCCAGCGGGACAGGCTTCACAGCGATTGGATCCCGCTTTACTGATCGTTCCAGCAGGGCATCGATTACAGGT
>NZ_JBKYMO010001747.1:0-239 GCF_047302915.1 Massilia sp. CT11-108
TCTTTGAAGCGGGTTTAGCAGCCCCAGTCGATTTCGGCTTGTCCTCCTTCTTTGAGGCTGGCTTGGTGGTAGATTTGGACTTTGGCTTCTCCTTCTCCTCCTCCTCCTCATCATCCTCCTCATCCTCCTTGTCCTTCTTGGCAGCTGCTACTCGACTGGACTTTGGTCGTTCTGACTTTTCCTCCCCGTCCTTCTTTGCTCCAGCGGACTTTGGCTTGGCGCTCGATTTGGATTTAGGC
>NZ_JBKYMO010001748.1:0-239 GCF_047302915.1 Massilia sp. CT11-108
GGCCTATTCCGCTGCCTTTGCCGTGTTGGCTGTTGACATTGTCGGAAACGACAGCATCTACCGTCCTTTCCGTCACCCGCTGCTCGAGGTCGCTGGATGATGGGGTAGGCACGCCAGTCATGCCTGCAGGAGGGGTACCGGCTGCCGCTTGTTGGAGGTAGGACGGGACCGGCTGGTTCTTTGACAGGAGCTGGTATGCGGCGGCTTGCGAACGGACTTGAGCGATCTGCTGAGCGTTC
>NZ_JBKYMO010001749.1:0-239 GCF_047302915.1 Massilia sp. CT11-108
GCATAGGTGCTTCAGCGCTAGCGGTCCGGGCCCGTAAACCCACGGGGTGAGCAGCTGGAGCAGGGTTTGCACTGCCCAACGCGCTCCAGATGGACTGCCGACAGTGATGCGGACCTGCGCGTCGATGTCAATGCGATAGCCCTCCGCTTCTAAAGCGGGATCCACTATGACGGTGAGGGAGGCATCGTCGGTGTGTGATGTTGCTCGCACGACGTCGAGTGCTGGAGCCAGTCGCTCGG
>NZ_JBKYMO010001750.1:0-238 GCF_047302915.1 Massilia sp. CT11-108
GCCTGCGGCGCGTGAATCGTCGGCGCGTTGCCGAGCTGGCGTTCGGCCTGGGCCTTCTTCAAAGCTTCGAGGATGTACGACATATCACTTCCCGGTGGCTGCCAGCAGGCGCGGTTCGTCGACGCCCGACAGCTGGTTCAGGCGCATGTAGGTGCGCGGACCGGCCAGGCCGTCCGCCTTCAGGTTCTGCTTGACCTGGAACGCGCGCAGCAGGCGCCGCGTGGGCTCGTCCAGGACT
>NZ_JBKYMO010001751.1:0-238 GCF_047302915.1 Massilia sp. CT11-108
GGCTTCATACCGATTAGCTTAATCGCTCCCTTATGCGGATATTGATAGGACACAGCGTCCGAGAGGCACTGAAGGGCTTCATCGACGAATTGTTCTCGAGAGTCTTGGTGAAAATGGATTGGAATGCCGGCGTCGAAGCCATTGATAAGGAATGGTAGTGTGATGTCCTGGTGGGTGACCAAAGTTGCGGTACTCGGATGTCTCGCCAGGGTCATGCCGAAGTGGCATAGTACATCGT
>NZ_JBKYMO010001752.1:0-238 GCF_047302915.1 Massilia sp. CT11-108
ATCTAAGACAGACACCAAAGCATCCGGGAACTCAGTCTTTTGCAGGACGACAAGTTGTTCTCAAGTCGAAGCAACGAGGCAAGAGGCAATGCCGAGAATAATGCTGCAAGCCACGACGGATGCTGAGGAGGAGCGTCCTTAGCCCAAACACTGTATTGGTTGGGTGCGCTTACCAACTGTGCAACTCCCATCCATTGCCTCTCCAGCTCGGTTTCCCCAATGACGAGGACAAGGTTGT
>NZ_JBKYMO010001753.1:0-238 GCF_047302915.1 Massilia sp. CT11-108
CTACCTGGTACTGGTAAAGTACGAGTGAAATGCGACGCCGTCTTGGCTTCGGTGGATATACTACAAAAGGTATGTCTCGTGATCATCCTGCATGATTCGATAAGAAGCTGACAACCTTTGAAGCATGTGGAAATGCATATACGACAACATGTATTGGCAAGAAAGAACGATGATAGCGACAGCGATAGCGATAACGACAGCAAGGACGATTTGGACGTGCTCGACCCGAGGGTACAGT
>NZ_JBKYMO010001754.1:0-238 GCF_047302915.1 Massilia sp. CT11-108
AGAGACTGCAAGCAAAGGGAAGGAAACGTACCAGCAAGGTACTTCGTGCGAAGAAAGCGGTACCAGACGACGAGATACCCTTACTCGAGGTACATACGGTCGACTGTCCGGAGGACGAGAATCGGGGCATCCCATCGAGAGTCTTTACCCACGTTATGCGACTCGTTGCGGGTCTTCCAGCGATGCAGCCTACAGCCTCAAGGACAAAGCGGCGCGTTCCTGCCCATCGCCCTTTAGT
>NZ_JBKYMO010001755.1:0-238 GCF_047302915.1 Massilia sp. CT11-108
AAACTCCTTTATGCCGGAGAGGTTTCTGGACCCAAAGTCGTATCGCGAAGATGACATGGACGTCTTTCACCCTTTCCTCGTCGGCAGACACAAGTGCGTGGGTGTCAGCTTTGCTTGGTCGGTGTTGCGTCTTATCCTTGCGTGGTTGGTGTGTAGTTTCTAAATCAAGCTTAAGTATTTGCGGTATAGGTGGCATTGGGGGAGCAGTGTACTTATATCCTTTGGGTAAGTCGTATAT
>NZ_JBKYMO010001756.1:0-237 GCF_047302915.1 Massilia sp. CT11-108
GTACTGGCCGCGTCGCAACGCGTCCAGTACCGCGCCGGCGTCGGCCCCCGGCAACAGCTTGAGGTAGACCCGGCCGGGCGAAAACCCCCAGGCACCGGTCGTGAAATCGCGCTGGTCGGGCGGCATGATGACGCTGCCCGTGCCGGCCAGCGCCTCGTAAGGCATCGTGGTGGCGGCCGGCGGGCTGGCGAGGACGGCGGACACCGCCCTGAAGGTGTTCGGGCGCGTCGACGCGGT
>NZ_JBKYMO010001757.1:0-237 GCF_047302915.1 Massilia sp. CT11-108
CGCCTGGCTCGCGCAGGGCGCGCGCTATCCGAAGCCGGCGCCGAAACTGGTCGTTGGCGTGGAGGCGGGCGGCCTGCGCGTCGACGACTGGATCGACCGGCTGCGCAGCAACGACGAGGACACCGTGTGGCTGCTGCAGATCTCGTCCAAGGTGCTGGACCGCAAGGGCGAGCCGCGCGGCGACAAACTGATCGGCCCGTGGCTGCGCCAGCTGGCCGCCGCCGCGATGGGCGAGCG
>NZ_JBKYMO010001758.1:0-237 GCF_047302915.1 Massilia sp. CT11-108
GGCAACCTGCTGCAGCGCACCCACGCGCAGGCCGCCGTCCGGCGTCGGCGCTATCCTGTCGAGGCCCAGGCCGTTGACGTCGACGAGGTGCGGCGGCGTCTCGATCTCCAGCTTCATCAGGTCCAGCAGGTTGGTCCCGCCCGCGATGAAGCGCGCGCCGGGATGCTGCGCGGCGGCGGCGGCCCCCGCCCCCCGGGGACGGGCGCGCGGGTAAGTGAAAGCCTTAAATACGGCCAC
>NZ_JBKYMO010001759.1:0-237 GCF_047302915.1 Massilia sp. CT11-108
GCGCGGGCGGCAGGCCGAACGCGGCGAACGCGGGCGAGCAGGCGTAGACGAGGCCCGTGCCTGCCGCCTGGAAGCGCGCCAGCACGCCGTCGGCGAGCGCCCACGTGTTGACGCCGTCGACCGCGTAGTCGATCGCGACGCGGTCGCGGCCCGTGGGGCCCCGGGGTGTGTGTTTTAAACAAATGCGCGCCCCCCAGGCCGGGGGAGCGGGGGGGTTGGGGGGTGGGGGGGGTTAAA
>NZ_JBKYMO010001760.1:0-237 GCF_047302915.1 Massilia sp. CT11-108
TTACCGACTTGCTCCTGACCAGTGAGCAGGGCAACGACCCTCGTATAGAAAAACTCTGTTGACGATACAAGTGGAGGTTTGTAAATTTCCAGCTTCCCCTATAGTTACTCCGTGCCAAGACCGATCTTTGCTTGGTACCAGGTCCTGTCGCTGGAATGATGTTACTTTGCGCTTTGATTGCACTTGTCACTCTACTCGTCCATCATCACTTTATTTATCTTTCTCTTCGCATGATCC
>NZ_JBKYMO010001761.1:0-235 GCF_047302915.1 Massilia sp. CT11-108
GAACAGGGGGGGGGGGGGGGGGGGGGGGGGGGGGGGGGGGGGCCCCCGCGGCCCCCCCCCCCCCCCCCGGGGGGGGGCCGCGGGGGGGGGGGGGGGGGGGGCCCGGGGGGGCGGGGGGGGGGGGGGGGGGGGGGGGGGGGGGGGGGGGGGGCGCGGCCGGGGGGCGGGGCGGGCGCCCCCGCCCCCCCGCCGGGGGGGGGGCCCGGGCGGGGGGCCGGCCGCCCCCCCCCCCCCC
>NZ_JBKYMO010001762.1:0-237 GCF_047302915.1 Massilia sp. CT11-108
CAGCATGGCATGGCATATTATTCATCATACTAGGAATACTAGGACGAAGGAAGGAACGGTGCCACGGAGATATACTCGATCTCAGTATTTGACCTTAGAACGAGATTTCTAACCTCTCTAGACTGACTATACTACATCCATAATGTCAGCAACGAGAGGAAAGGTCAGTCTCACCCCTTCTTTCAACTAGATAATACTGATGCATAGACCGCATTAGCTTTAACGAGGGTATGGCAC
>NZ_JBKYMO010001763.1:0-236 GCF_047302915.1 Massilia sp. CT11-108
TTCAGGTTCACGATCCACATGCCGCCGATCAGCGTGGACAGGCCCGGCAGGTCCATGTAGTTCGGGTTGTCGCGGCCCAGCACCATCTCGAAGTGGTCGCGGGTCGAGTTGTACAAGGTCGAAAAGCCTTGCAGGGCGCCGTGGCCGTTGCCCAGTTTGGCGACGAGGTCCAGGGCCAGCCACGTGGTCACGAGGCCGCCGATGACGAGGCAGGTCACCTGGATGACGTCCGTGTA
>NZ_JBKYMO010001764.1:0-236 GCF_047302915.1 Massilia sp. CT11-108
CCCGAGACGCGCGCCCTGCTGCGCACGTCCGAGCGCGTCGTCGCCATCGGCACCTCCACGGGCGGCACGCTGGCTTTGGAAGAAGTGCTGACGGCGCTGCCGCGCGTCACGCCCGGCATCGTCATCGTGCAGCACATGCCGGAAAAATTCACTGCCGCCTTCGCCGACCGCCTGAACGGCCTGTGCCAGATCGAGGTGCGCGAGGCGCGCCACGGCGACCGCGTGCTGCCGGGCCG
>NZ_JBKYMO010001765.1:0-236 GCF_047302915.1 Massilia sp. CT11-108
TGTTGATCAGTCGAGCACTCACTGCAGCTTGGGAGCAGCACCACTATACTGGATCGCTTGACCGGTGAATACAGGTAACGGTTGACCAGAGTATACACCTGGTCTGCCAGTTACTGCCGTCATAGCCTGATCGGCAGTCCAAGTAGCATTAGGAGCAGTGACCTCGGCTGCAGAAGGAGCCATGGTGAAGTTGGCGAGATTCGGGACGGTGAGAGCGTTCCCACCTGAGGATGAAG
>NZ_JBKYMO010001766.1:0-236 GCF_047302915.1 Massilia sp. CT11-108
GTGATGCAGCACGCCGAGCAACCGCGCCTCGTCGAGGAACATCGCGGTCAGCTCCTCCCGATCGTCGCCCGCGAGCTCCAGCGTCTTGATCACGACGTGGCGCTCGAACCCACCGATACCCTTCGTGCGCGCGAGATAGATCAACCCCATCCCGCCCGCCGCGAGCTGCGAGACGAGCTCGTAACGGCCGATCCGTTCGAGGGCCATGGGACCCGATGATAGTGGCGCACCCCGCC
>NZ_JBKYMO010001767.1:0-236 GCF_047302915.1 Massilia sp. CT11-108
TGCTTGCGCCACTTCGCCAGGTCTTCGGCGGTCGGCGCCGGTGCGGGCAACAAACCGGCGTGAACGCGGTGCGCACCCGGTGGCCAGATCAGCGATTCGGCCGGGTGCCAGAGGTCTGGCATGGCGTGTTGGCGAGCGCTGTTGGCGGCCTGCTGGTGCAATTGTTGTTGCACCTCATCCATCGGCATTTGCAGGTAAAGACTGGTCAGGTACTGCCAGCGTTCGCAGTGTGGACT
>NZ_JBKYMO010001768.1:0-236 GCF_047302915.1 Massilia sp. CT11-108
TCACAGGACGTGTCACAGGAGTGGTCATTTCTTCTTGTTGAAGCGTTTGTATCCCTGTTGTATCATGAGCGAAAAAGATTTCGTCGCAAATGTGATGAAAGTTCTTATGACTTTTAAGGATAAATACATAACTGTCCGGATGACTACCTGTTGTATCTTCTTTAATGTAACGAGCGATAATGATAAACGGTGTCGCTTTTAACGAGCGTACAAAACGAGAAACGGTACTTTTAGAC
>NZ_JBKYMO010001769.1:0-236 GCF_047302915.1 Massilia sp. CT11-108
TTACGGGGTTATTGGCGGGGCGGTTTTTGGTTTTTTTTTGGGTGGGGGGGTTGGGTGGGGGTTTTATGTGGGGGTTGGTTTTGTTTGCGTTTTTCTATGTTATGTTTTTGGGTGCCTTTTTTTGGGGGGGGTTCACCTGCCCTTTTCTTTTTTTTTTCGGTTTTTTGGGGGTTTAAAATTTAAATTGGGGGTCCCAAAAATTGGTTTTATTTTTTTTGTTTCGGGTCGTGGTGCAC
>NZ_JBKYMO010001770.1:0-235 GCF_047302915.1 Massilia sp. CT11-108
ACGGCGGGTGCGCATTTCCGTGCGCGATTCCGGGCCCGGCCTGAGCGCGGCGCAAATGGAGGAGCTGTTCCAGCCGTTCAATCGCCTGGGACAGGAAGCGGGCACCGAGGAGGGAACGGGCATCGGCCTCGTCGTCACGAAGCGCCTGGTCGAATTAATGAACGGCAGCATCGGCGTGACCAGCACGGTCGGGATCGGCAGCGTGTTCTGGATCCAGCTCGACAGTGTGGCGCCG
>NZ_JBKYMO010001771.1:0-235 GCF_047302915.1 Massilia sp. CT11-108
CACGCGCATGGACCGCAGCAGCGCGCGGGCACACGGATCCGTGGCTGGTCGCCGCGCTGATGCTGTCCGAGGCGCTGACGCCCGCGCTGGAACAGGCCGCGCTGGCCGTCGACTCTTCCGATCCTGCTTACCTCACCGTGCGCTACCACCTGGCGAGGCTGTGCCGCCTGGCGGGCAAGCGCGATGCCGCGCGCGCCGTCGCGGACGCCGCGCTGAAGGGCAAGCTGTCGCCGGG
>NZ_JBKYMO010001772.1:0-235 GCF_047302915.1 Massilia sp. CT11-108
GGTGGGGGGGGCTTTTTTTTTTAAAACCCCCCCCCCCCCCCCGGGGGGGGCGCGGCGGCGGCGGCCCGCGATGCCGGGCGCCAGGATGGTGAAGGCGTAATACAGCGAACCCCAGGACACGATCTGGGTCACGGCGAGGATGCCGACGGTCGTCGATGGGCGGCGCATGCGGACTCCGGTCAGGCGCAGCAGCCCGTCGGGGCGGGATGACGGCAACCGCACGCACCGCCCGCGG
>NZ_JBKYMO010001773.1:0-235 GCF_047302915.1 Massilia sp. CT11-108
ACACCGCCCCGGCGGCCGGCCTGCCCCGGCGCGCCGCACCGCGCGGCGCAAGCCCCCGTGCGCACCGAGGACGCGCTTGAGGGCGCTCGTGTAGCGGTAGGTGTCGGGACCGAAGAACACGGCGTCTTCATCAAGCGTGGGCCAGGCCGAGTGGAAGTACAGGTGGTCGCCGATGGTCGAGGCCCCCACCCCCGCCCCCCACCCCGCCGCCCCGGGGGGGTAAAAACAAAAGAAC
>NZ_JBKYMO010001774.1:0-235 GCF_047302915.1 Massilia sp. CT11-108
GCCTGCGCCACCTCGTAGCCGGACAGGCCGGGCATGCCGATGTCGAGGAACACGGCGTGCGGCTCCAGGCCGCCCAGCATGCGCAGCGCCTGGTGGCCGTCGTGCGCCACCACGACGTCGTGGCCCATCACGGACAGCAGCGCGGCCAGCGTGTCGGCCGCGTCGCGGTTGTCGTCCACGACGAGCAGGCGCTGATCGCCGTGTCCGACAACGGCATCGGCATCCCGCCCGACGC
>NZ_JBKYMO010001775.1:0-235 GCF_047302915.1 Massilia sp. CT11-108
GGTGGTATCCACGTAAGCCCTAATGGTGATGAGCCATCAACAGATTTAAACGTGCCATTATTGCGTTACGCCGAGATCTTGCTGATTAAAGCCGAAGCTCAGATCATGCAGGGCAAAAACGGCGATGCCGCGCTTAACCAGGTGCGTGTACGTGCAGGATTGAGTCCAATTACTAATGCTACGATGGCAAACCTCAAACACGAACGTCGTGTTGAATTGGCAGGCGAGTGGAGCG
>NZ_JBKYMO010001776.1:0-235 GCF_047302915.1 Massilia sp. CT11-108
GTCCGAATGCACGGCAAGCGGCGATCACAGGCGCGGCATTGCCGAGAGCGTTGGCGATACGTCGCTGGAGGATTGGACGGCGCCACCGGCACGACGCAACCCGCCCCTGTCGGGACGAGTCGGGATGCGTTGGAATTAGTGGTTGGTGCCTCTGGCCTCTACCGGTTCTCGCCGATCATTATATTGTTTTTCCTGCCTTTTCATAGTTGGTTGATTTGCGAAGTGCCCCCTAAAG
>NZ_JBKYMO010001777.1:0-235 GCF_047302915.1 Massilia sp. CT11-108
TCGATCTCGACCGTGGTGTTTTCGTGGAAGGTGTCCGTTTTGTGGCCTAGGGACTTGCGTTGCTTTAACACAGAATAGAACATGAATCCGAACACGCCGATGAAGATGACCAGTCAGAACACCATCATCCAGTTATGAAGGCTATAGATATATGCCTCAATGCCAGTAACGGGCGCATGAATTTTGATCTGATGTTCCACCGGACGACAGGTAATGACGGGCTCGGTAGCCGACA
>NZ_JBKYMO010001778.1:0-235 GCF_047302915.1 Massilia sp. CT11-108
TTTGGTGGTGTTGGTGTGGGGGGGGGTGGGTGTGGGGGGGTGTTTGTCTGTCCTTGTTTATTTTTTTTTTGTGTGGTGGCGGTTTTTTTTTTTTTTTTTTTTTTTTGCGTTTTTTTTATTATAACTCCACATATTCGTGGTGGGTGTGCCCCCCCGCCGTCTCTTTTTTTTTGTGGTTTATCATCCTTCCCGCGCGGGGGCGGGTGTGTTTTTTTTGGCCCCCCCCCCCAACGCC
>NZ_JBKYMO010001779.1:0-234 GCF_047302915.1 Massilia sp. CT11-108
GCAGCAGCACGCGCTTGCGCCCGGCCCGGTCGGCGATGGCGCCCGCGGGCAGGAGGAGGGCCGCGAAGCACAGCAGGTAGGCGCTCACGACCCATTCGATGTCGGCGAACGTCGCGGCCAGCTCGCGCGCGATGGTCGGCAGGACGATCCCGACCACGTTGGTGTCGAGGACCGTGACGGCACAGCCGAGCGAGGCCGTCAGCAGCAGCGGTGTCGACGAGGGGCGTGGCGGGG
>NZ_JBKYMO010001780.1:0-234 GCF_047302915.1 Massilia sp. CT11-108
TCGTCGCGCAACGTGCTCGCGTGCTGGCTCGGGCTGCAGTCCGTGGGCGAGGCGCGCACGATCGCGTACGAGGCGGGCATGCCGGCCTACCGCACGCCGGAAGCGGCCGTGAACGGCTTCCTGCAGATCGTGAACTTCCGCCGCAACCAGCAGCTGTTGATGGAAGTGCCGGCGTCCGTCGGCGACGGCGAGCCGGACCGCGAACGCGCGCGCGGCCTCGTGCGCGCCGCGCGC
>NZ_JBKYMO010001781.1:0-234 GCF_047302915.1 Massilia sp. CT11-108
CCCGAGGCGTCCGCCGCGCGCCGCGCCATCGACCGGCTGCTCGTCGACCACGGCGCCGAGGCCTATTGCCAGCCGTGCCTGTCGCCAGTGTGGGACACGGCGCTGATGTGCCACGCACTGCTGGAAGCGGGCACGCCGGCCGCATTGTCTGCCGCACGCCGTGGCCTCGACTGGCTGCTGCCGCTGCAGATCCTCGACCGGTCGGGCGACTGGGCGGCACGGCGTGCGGCAGAC
>NZ_JBKYMO010001782.1:0-234 GCF_047302915.1 Massilia sp. CT11-108
GTGAAAAGTGGGCGTAAACTGCCACGTGACTAACGCTATCAGCCTTTTGTGACGTGTGGGCTTATATCCCTTCCGAACTATATCATCCTCCAATTGATCCGGGTCTTTTTGGGAATGCAGTCGTATTGCCCAGCTCTGCAGGTGACCAGGGTGTACAGGTCACGTTCAAGCTTTTATCGGTCGATCCGGAAAACTACGAGGATGCGCCGAGCGAGGGTCTGAGAAGGTTGCTGC
>NZ_JBKYMO010001783.1:0-234 GCF_047302915.1 Massilia sp. CT11-108
CTTAATAGGGAGATAAAAGAAAAAAGAGAGACGATCGTCTCTCTTTAATCATTTCCAAACATATAGCGTTTGTGGTGCCATGAGATTCCAAACATCAGACCCATTGCAAACATGTTCCCCATCAGTGAACTACCTCCATATGAAATAAAAGGAAGTGGAATTCCGGTAATAGGCAAGACTTGAATGGTCATACCGATATTTTGAAATACGTGGAACGTAAGCATTGAAATAACG
>NZ_JBKYMO010001784.1:0-233 GCF_047302915.1 Massilia sp. CT11-108
GGGGATTTGCGAAGACATTTGGGTCAAAGTGCGAAGCCCAGAGATTAGTTCCGACTGTAGTACCGGGTGGAAGATAGGTATCGCATAGTGTAGTTCCTGAAGCAGGTACGAGGCGAGGAATGTACCATCCGAGCGTTGGCCAGATCCTCATGCTTTCTTTCATGACTGCCAGGAATAGCGGTACCTTCTGAATCATTTCGGAGTACTTGATATGCTTTGAGATACCATGGCTC
>NZ_JBKYMO010001785.1:0-233 GCF_047302915.1 Massilia sp. CT11-108
TCTCAGACTCTCTGATAATGTGCCCAGTCCATGCGTACCACCCGATGCTTCGAATCTCGAGGGGAGTGGACTTCCAAATGAGCGTACCTGCTGCCTATGGAGTGTGCGATTGCAGACATATATCCACCTTTACTGAAGTGATATACACCGTGACACCTTCACGGTTCATGAGCATGTACACTCCGAGCACTGACATTCTATTCTGGTGCTATTACCGCCAAGGATGCATGAGT
>NZ_JBKYMO010001786.1:0-233 GCF_047302915.1 Massilia sp. CT11-108
GTCCGGGTGGACACGACATGATTGCTGGTGCAATCCATGACAAGTTCTTTCTCTCCGTCAAACTCAACGACCTTGCGGAAGCTGGGATCACAGAAGAGAAGGTAATTGAACTGATTCGTTGTGGGGTGATGGTTGATGATGGCTATTATCTGGCCATGTTCGCTTGATGTGATTTAGCCCGAACAGGACTCTTCTTCAAAAACATCTTCAAAGTTGTGGTTGACTTCGGGTGG
>NZ_JBKYMO010001787.1:0-233 GCF_047302915.1 Massilia sp. CT11-108
CGAATGCCGTGCCCGATGCGGCGACACTGGCGTGAAGTGCGCGGATCAACCGCGTCGCGACATCGGGGCCGCGCAGGGGGTCCATCCTCACGACCGGCCGCGCCCGGACGTGTTCGCGATGAACGCCTCGATTCGCGCGACCAGTCCCGCGCGTGGCTGACGACCGCGTCTGAGATCCGCGACGAGCCGGGAATCATTCACCGCGCGCCGTCCGAAGGTCGCCGCCCCCATGT
>NZ_JBKYMO010001788.1:0-233 GCF_047302915.1 Massilia sp. CT11-108
GATCGTCAAGCTCGACGGCCAGGTGAGCTCGGCCCGCACCGCGCTCGTCGAGTGGGATCCGTCCGATTACGAGGGTCTCGGCGCGGAGATGAAGAGAATCACCGCGCTCGAGGCCGAACGTGACGAGCTCGAGGGGCGCTGGATGGAACTGAGCGAGGCGCTCGGCTGAGGCCCGACGTCAGGAGTCGAAGCCGAGGCTGAGCTTTCGCAGCAGTCCCGCGAGCCGGTCTCGG
>NZ_JBKYMO010001789.1:0-233 GCF_047302915.1 Massilia sp. CT11-108
GTGGGGGGACGATGCGGCCGCGGGGCCCATGGGGGGGGCTGGGCGCGCGCGGGGTGCGCGGCCGGGGGGGCTTATGCTACGGCGCGCTAAAGCTGCGCCCCGCCTATCTTCCACCCCCCGGGGGGGCTGTTGCGGGTTGCTGCGGGCAAAAAGACAACCAGTACGTTGAGCTTTTCGCCCTGCGCCCTGAATTTCCGCTGGGCCTGGATCATCGCGACGCGGCGGTGGCGCGC
>NZ_JBKYMO010001790.1:0-232 GCF_047302915.1 Massilia sp. CT11-108
AGCCAGCCGTTCAACCCGTGCTCGAAGTTCGGGTCGAGCCGGATGGCGCGCCGCAACAGGTCGGACGCGCCGGCCGAGTCTTCCCGGTCGTGCTTCACCTTGGCGAGGTTGGTGAGCAGCGCGGCCGTCTCGCCGCAGTTTCGGATGCCGGCCTGCAGCACGGCCTCGGCCTCGTCGTGCCTGCCGCTTTCCAGCAGCACGATGCCATGCGTGACATGGCTGCGTTCCGGCA
>NZ_JBKYMO010001791.1:0-232 GCF_047302915.1 Massilia sp. CT11-108
GACGCGGCCACGCCGGCGCCGCGCGCGGGGAACGACCGCGAGTGGATGCTGAACCTGCTGCGCCGGATGGCCGAGCCCGTGCTGGAAGCGATGGCGCAGGGCGAGCTGAAAAAACGCTTCGCGCTGGAGCTGAGCCCCACGTGGGACGGCCGCAGCCCGCAGGTCGCGTACCTGGAATGCTTCGGCCGGCTCATCGCGGGCATCGCGCCGTGGCTGGCGCTGCCCGACGATG
>NZ_JBKYMO010001792.1:0-232 GCF_047302915.1 Massilia sp. CT11-108
ACGTCCCCGACCGGGAACCACGCGCTGTTCCTGTATTACTGGCGGGCGGCGGGCGGCATCGATCCGGTGCGCGACGCGCAAGTGGTGACGGCCCCGCCCAGCCAGATGGCCGTGAACCTGGCGGCCGGCCACATGGACGGCTTTTGCGCCGGCGAGCCGTGGAGCGCCCGCGCCCAGCTGGACGGCAGCGGCTTCACCGTCGCGACGAGCCAGGACATCTGGCCCGACCACC
>NZ_JBKYMO010001793.1:0-232 GCF_047302915.1 Massilia sp. CT11-108
GAAACCGGACCCGCACTACAGCGAGGCACATTCGTCGGCGTCAGCGCGCCCATAGCAGTCGGTCTGCTCGTGATGATGTATCCGATCTTGTGCAAAGTACGCTTCGAAACCCTGCACCTATTGTTCAAGAAGCGCGAGCTGTGGAAGCAGATCGCCATCAGCTTCGTGCTGAACTGGATCATCATGCCGCTTTTCATGACAGCACTAGCCTGGGCGTTCCTGCCGGACAGGG
>NZ_JBKYMO010001794.1:0-232 GCF_047302915.1 Massilia sp. CT11-108
TTCTTTATCGTCATCGGTGGTCAGGTTAGTCAACATGTAATTAGAACATTCGACTCGCATTTCGTTCCCGAGATCTGCTTGCACATTCTGAACGCTCGTATGTGATATGTATGAACATAAAAGAATTGCCTTCAGAAAGCTTCCGTTTGACGTGCTGCCGATAGCCTTTGAAGATAATGTCTGTTAGGCGGTGAATGACTGTAAAAGACCACGGTCGCCGACTGTTTAACCC
>NZ_JBKYMO010001795.1:0-232 GCF_047302915.1 Massilia sp. CT11-108
TAATTATCCCTGCCTTCAGCATCGGCAGAACGCAATCGCTGGTTTTTGCCTTGAATCAAATTTTCACAAAAAAACTGTTACCACCTGTGCAAATTTTTGTGGATAGCCCAATGGCAATCCAGGCAACAGACGTTTATCGGAAACACCATAATTTAGTTAACCAGGAGGCCAAAGATTTTTATAAAACCATGGGTGATGAATTTGAATTTGAGCATTTGGCTTACGTTCAAAC
>NZ_JBKYMO010001796.1:0-232 GCF_047302915.1 Massilia sp. CT11-108
TCTGCGCACGGATGCCGTCCCACTTCCATTCGGCCTGCCAGTCCGCTGCATCACCCAGGGCAATGCCTACTTCTGCCGGTGTTTTTTGTTTCTCGGATGTTTCCTGGATAGGATAAGCTAAAAAGAATGGGTAAGGCCTGGAAATATTGGCTTCGGCATCCTGTTCCTCCATCAACTGTGAAAACTGGTAAGTTTCGGGCAGCCAGCTTCCCATAACACGGTGGGTTAGTAC
>NZ_JBKYMO010001797.1:0-232 GCF_047302915.1 Massilia sp. CT11-108
TGCCGGTCTCGCTCCCTGCCCTTGAAGGAAGGTCGATTATCCAGGTTGCTCTCGGCGACCACCACCATCTCGCCCTTACTTCTAAAGGCGAGGTCTTTTCATGGGGCGTGGGCAGTCACGGTCAACTTGGTCTGGGCGATGGTCGACATCGTGTCGAGGAACCCACAAAAGTCACTTTTCCAGGTGACGATGCCGAAAACGAGACATTCGTCTTTGGCATCACGGCGGGCGG
>NZ_JBKYMO010001798.1:0-232 GCF_047302915.1 Massilia sp. CT11-108
GTCTTCGCCCGAACAAGAGGCCAACGAGGTTGATGAGCTCATGGACGAATCCCCTGCACCAAGCCGCGCGCGCTCAATCTCGCCTACACCCGCACCGAAATCGCCAGAAGCAGACACGACGAAGCCTATGCCAAAGATGCCCGAGCCTTTCAAAGCTCCCGCATTCAAGGTACCGGAAATCTCGTCGCCAGCTAGACCACTACCCGCGTTCTCCTCCTCGCCTGCGCCGCCT
>NZ_JBKYMO010001799.1:0-232 GCF_047302915.1 Massilia sp. CT11-108
CGGTAAAGCAATGGTATGGCGCTTCGTAGCTGTAAACCAACTGATAGCCTAAACTTTCGCAGATCTGTTTAGAGATGGTGAGCCCCAGGCCGCTGCCTTCAGATGTGGATGCTTTATGAAAGCGGGTAAAGATATTTTCGGGATTAAGGGCTACCTGCTCACCGGTGTTTTTGATCGTTAAACTTTCGGCAGTGAGGTTGATGATGATCTCTCCACCGGCACGGTTATGGCG
>NZ_JBKYMO010001800.1:0-232 GCF_047302915.1 Massilia sp. CT11-108
GACAGGGGCGGGCCGTTGTTTTTTGAGCATTACTCTTTTTTTGGTATTAACCCAACAGGTTTAACAGATGCATATGCCAATTACGAAACGCAAACCAAAGCTCACGCCATGATCAATTATAATTATTGTGTGGCAAATCCCCTTGGTAATGGCGATTACAGCGCTAATTGCTGGGGACTAACAGCAAGTGATATTGAAGGTGGATATACAGCAAGCTCTCCAACCAATGATG
>NZ_JBKYMO010001801.1:0-232 GCF_047302915.1 Massilia sp. CT11-108
CTCGAGCATAGGCGGCAAATCCGGCGCTCGATTGATTGGCGATACACCCGTGGCCTCATTCCCGTCATGGCCTTCGTACTCGGACCTTCTCTCCAGGACGACCGGGGTGTTCTCTCTCCCCTTTCCTTTCCTATCTTTCTTCTTCTTGCCCTTTGCCTCTGCCTTCAAGCGTTCCTCTTCCTGCCTCTGCCGCTCCAATGCCGCCAGCTCTGCTTCCCTCGCTTCTCGGGCT
>NZ_JBKYMO010001802.1:0-232 GCF_047302915.1 Massilia sp. CT11-108
GTCGAGCGCCGCATGGTCGCCGACGTGCCGGTCGGCGTCCTGCTCTCGGGCGGGATCGACTCCTCGCTGGTCGTGGCACTGCTCGCCGAGGCCGGGCAGCAGGACCTCGCCACGTTCAGCATCGGCTTCGAGTCGGCCGGTGGCGAGTCCGGCGACGAGTTCGAGTACTCCGACGAGGTCGCGCGCCACTTCGGCACCGACCACCACCGCATCCGCATCCCGTCGTCGCGCC
>NZ_JBKYMO010001803.1:0-232 GCF_047302915.1 Massilia sp. CT11-108
CAGCGGGGGGGGGGGGGGGGGGGGGGGGGGGGGGGGGGGGGGGGGGGGGGGGGGGGGGGGGGGGGGGGGGGGGGGGGGGGGGGGGGGGGGGGGGGGGGGGGGGGGGGGGGGGGGGGGGGGGGGGGGGGGGGGGGGGGGGCGGGCCGCGGCCCCCCCCGCCCCCCCCGCCCCCCCCCGCCCCCCCCGCGCGCCCCCCGGCCCGCCGCCCCGCCCGGGCGCCGCCCGCCCCCCC
>NZ_JBKYMO010001804.1:0-231 GCF_047302915.1 Massilia sp. CT11-108
AAGTTCAAGATGGGTTTCTGAGCCTGTGTCACAATCGCGGGCATGGAAAAACTGCTCTCCGAATTGAATCGCCTGTACCTGCTGCCGGACAGCCCGGCCGCGCAGCGCGGCCCCGGCCCGGCCGCGGACCTTGTCTCCGGCGCGGGCCTCCTGCGCGCCATCGCGATCCCGTTCCGCAAGGCGCCCGGCGCGGACGCCGAGCACTGGGAACGCCTGTGCACCGTCGCGAAC
>NZ_JBKYMO010001805.1:0-231 GCF_047302915.1 Massilia sp. CT11-108
GCGGAACACCGCGCAACTGGCCGCGCGGGCATCGCCACGATCGCACCGGGCACGCCGCGGTTCCGGTAGTCGATGTTCGCGGTGTTGTCGACGATGGTCGTCTGCCGGATCACGGTATTGGTCACGTTGACGTTCGTGATGTACGTTGGGCTGGCGTGGTACGGCGGCCGGTATGGCTCGTGCGGCGCGAGCGGGAACCAGCCGACGCCGGGATCGGAGCGGCCGCCGTAC
>NZ_JBKYMO010001806.1:0-231 GCF_047302915.1 Massilia sp. CT11-108
CTGCTCGCGACCGTGCTCGTCGTGGCCGGACCGGCCTGCGTCGCCATCGTCCTGCTGCCTTTCCTGCCGGCGCCGGCGCGGGCCAGCTGGCCGTTCATCGCGGCGTCGGGCGTCGTCCAGGCCTACTTCCTGCTGCTCATCGAGACCTACCGCGCCGGCCGCGTACACGCTATGGATCTTCCTGCTGACGGGCGCCTGGGTGTGCGCCTGCGCGGCCCGCGGCCGCGTGGG
>NZ_JBKYMO010001807.1:0-231 GCF_047302915.1 Massilia sp. CT11-108
TTCCTGGCGTCGCCCGCCGCCGCGATCGTGACCGGGGCCGTGCTCGCGGCCGATGGCGGCTCGACGATCGTCGACGTGCCCACCCTCGCCTTCGCGCGGCTGGAGGCGGCATGAGCGGGCGCAAGGACATCGACTTCGCGGGGAAAACCGCCATCGTGACGGGTGGCGCCAGCGGCATCGGCGAGTCCATCGCCCGGTTGTTCGCGGCCCACGGCGCATCCGTGCTGGTCG
>NZ_JBKYMO010001808.1:0-231 GCF_047302915.1 Massilia sp. CT11-108
ATACAACCGCTCCAGCAGCCGCCGCTCGGCGTTGAAGATGCGGACCTGTTCGCGCACGAAATCGCCGTCGGCGCGGCGATACAACCGCTCCAGCAGCCGCAGCGCGTCGCCGTCGAGGTTCACGTCATCCCACGGCGTCTTGCCGGCCGCGCGCCATGCGGCAAGGTCCGGCGGGGCCAGCTCGGCGAGACCGTTCGCACCCAGGCGCACGAGGCCGCGGCCACGCTGGAA
>NZ_JBKYMO010001809.1:0-231 GCF_047302915.1 Massilia sp. CT11-108
CACCAGCACCCGCGTGACGTGCGCGTGGGTGACGAGCCGCGCGCCGCGCGTGCAGGCGTCGTCGACCAGTTCACGGGCCGACCACTTCGCCCCGAACGGGCAGCCGTAGACGCAGCGCCAGCATCCGGTGCGGCACGCGGCCGGGCGGATCATCTTGTCCAGCTTGCGCCACGCGAGCCCTTGCGCGCGGGCGCCCGCGGCGCTGCGTGCGGCCATCGGGCCGCCCAGAGC
>NZ_JBKYMO010001810.1:0-231 GCF_047302915.1 Massilia sp. CT11-108
GCGGATCGGCATGTACTGCATTTTAGACTTCCGTCCCGGTGCTTTGGTGGCGGTGCGGCTGGAAGAAAGGCGTTGCAAGCGTCGTTGAGCGCAGCTCCTACCTTTCGTATACGTTGAACCATCGCGTCTCTTGGGCAATGCAGGTCGCCGAGGTACCAAGTAACCAAGACCCGGAGACACCGACGTGGAAGCTGATCTTATATTCTTTTGCGGCAGGGACTGACGTGAGAT
>NZ_JBKYMO010001811.1:0-231 GCF_047302915.1 Massilia sp. CT11-108
GCTGGGAGTCAGGGCGGTCCACAGACCGAAGAGGGCGAACAGGAGCCCCATGGGAGAGCTGTGTGGCAGGATGCGGTGGGCATGCTGGCGAACTCTCACCGCCCAGTGTGGTGGCTGCCTGCTCACGGAGTCGTTCCGAGCCTTCTTGTCCACGGCCGACTCACCAGACGCGCGGGAAGTGTGCTGAGTCACGACCACCTCGCCTAGCGTCCGACACGCCTTGAACTGTGC
>NZ_JBKYMO010001812.1:0-231 GCF_047302915.1 Massilia sp. CT11-108
GCCGATGCGGATGCCGATCACTCCGGGATTGGAAAACTCCCGTTCCTCGTCCAGCACGCCTGCGAAGGCATCAAACCGGATGGGGCCGAGCCAGCGCAACACCGGAAGGTCGATGGGTTCGGGCGAAAGTCGCTTGAAGCCGACCTTCGGAAAAGGACGCGCGGATGTCGAGAAGAGCAATGTGCCATCCTCGCCAGGGCCCCACCATGTCTCGGCATAGCCTCCATAGAG
>NZ_JBKYMO010001813.1:0-231 GCF_047302915.1 Massilia sp. CT11-108
CTGCCGGAACTTATACCCTGATTATCACCGATTCCAAATGCTGCACAGGCACATTTTATCCTAGATTATCACATCCTTCAACACCAGTCTCAGCAACAACAGTAGTAACCAATATTGCTTGCAATGGTGGATCTAACGGATCAATCAATCATGACACATATAGACTTGAGACGCTGGCGACTAAGAGAGAGGTTGTGGTCTTTGACAGAGAAGAATGTAGAGTGATTGATG
>NZ_JBKYMO010001814.1:0-231 GCF_047302915.1 Massilia sp. CT11-108
CCGGCCGGCCAGCACGGGCGTCGCGACCGCGAGGACGGCACCCACCACGGACAGGGCGATGAAGACGACGAGCTTCGACCGGTAGGGCACCGCGAACGTCATGATCCGCCGGACGGACGCGCGCGAGATGCCGTGCCCGCCGTCCCGTGCGGACGAGATCTTGTAGAGCGAGCTCCAGGCCGCGCCTTCCATGCTCATGGTGGTTCCTTCCGTGGGGGCCTGGCCCAATGT
>NZ_JBKYMO010001815.1:0-231 GCF_047302915.1 Massilia sp. CT11-108
GCAACGCCGCGACCCACGTCCATACGGCCATCATCGACATCACCGCCGACCCCACCCTGGACACGATGGACGCGCAACACCAGATGAAGACCATCGCGGCGGCCCGCCAGATGGGCGCCGACTGCATCCTCAGCGGCATCCGGCCGCAGATCGCCCAGACCAACGTGCATCTCGGCGTGAACCTCGCCGGCGTCGACACGAAAGCGACGCTGGCCGACGCGTTTCTCCACG
>NZ_JBKYMO010001816.1:0-231 GCF_047302915.1 Massilia sp. CT11-108
GCGTTGCGCGGACGAAAAAAAACTCCATGTGCGTCATGCGCACATGGAGTTTTTTATGGGCGGAGGCGGGGCGTCAGCTGATGTAGTTAAACAGCGACAGGCCGCTCATGGTCGTGAACGCTTTCTGCGCCGCCGTCAGCGTGGTCTGCTGCTGGGTGAACAGCGATATCGCCGCCACCGTGTCGACGTCCTGCAACACCGACAGCGTGGTCGCGTATTGCAGGCCCAGGT
>NZ_JBKYMO010001817.1:0-230 GCF_047302915.1 Massilia sp. CT11-108
TGCCACCTGCGCCTGCATGCGGATGGCCGCGACCGGCGTGCGCAGCTCGTGCGCCGCGTCCGCCGTGAAGCGCCGCTCGTTCGCGAGCAGATCGGCGATGCGCCCGAGCAGACCATTGAGCGACGCGGCGAGCGGCAGCATTTCCGCGCTCATGCCGTCGAGCGCGACGGGGTCCAGCGCGTCCGGACGGCGCGCCGCCAGCGTGCGTGCGGGCTGGGTCTTATACACAA
>NZ_JBKYMO010001818.1:0-230 GCF_047302915.1 Massilia sp. CT11-108
CTGATACTCCAATGCTGATTGAAATCGAGATTGGCGACTAGACCCCTCAAAGCACTAAGGCGACGTTGTGACGAGTCTCGCTTGTTCACCATCGGCGTTGATGTAGGCTTCGCAGTGGCATTGAGTAGACTTGTACTCGAGGTGGGTGGTGCTGATTCGGTTCGTTCTGGAGGTGGTATCATTCGAGGCGTAGTATCACCAGTGATGGTCGAAATGGAGGATCCCGACGG
>NZ_JBKYMO010001819.1:0-230 GCF_047302915.1 Massilia sp. CT11-108
GATGCCTTTGAATTTGCCAGACTTTGGCGAGTTATTCTCCATCTGGGAGTGAGAGATATCAACCGATAATCTCTTTCCCCTAGGCGAGGGCTCCTCGGATTTAGCTACTCCCTCCGAGCCTCTCCGTATGCGTGATATCAGGGAAGGCATTTTGGTAGACTAGGATGGTCAATAGGAAAGACGGGGGAGTATAGGTGTACGCACCAGATGATGATCGTGTGACGACGGAG
>NZ_JBKYMO010001820.1:0-230 GCF_047302915.1 Massilia sp. CT11-108
GTGCAGGCGGATGAGGTTCGCGACGTCGGCGTTCAGCCCGACGTTGTCGAGACCGATCTCCTCGACGAGTCGGACGGCGCTGTCCGCGGTACCGAGGTAGGTGTCCTCGTACAGCTCCAGCGCCATCGGGAGTCCGACGCTCGCGGCGTGCTCGCCGAGTTCACGCAGACGGGACACGGCGGCGGCACGGACCTCCGCGTCGTCCGGGTCCTTCGGGCCCTGCGCGGTCC
>NZ_JBKYMO010001821.1:0-230 GCF_047302915.1 Massilia sp. CT11-108
GACCAGGGCGGGCGGCTGGGCACCAAGTGCTTCCGCAACTTCTCCGGATCCTACGCCGGGCCGCATACCATGCGCTGGGGCATCGAGCAGTCGCGCAACCTGATGACGGTGCGCGCCGCCGCGGCGACGGGCATGAAGAACGTCACCGATCTGATCCAGCGGCTGGGCGTGAGCGAAGGGCGCTATCCGCCCTACCTTTCCTACGCGCTGGGTGCGGGCGAGACGACGGT
>NZ_JBKYMO010001822.1:0-230 GCF_047302915.1 Massilia sp. CT11-108
GCTACGTACTCACCTATGCAGCAGAGTACAGGTTACAGATAGGTGTGCGCTCAGTTTGCGTTCTGTGTTCCCGACTGTAGCAATTTGTGCTTGGTATTTGACGTGGGGTATAACTCGAAGCCCGACGGCCTGGGACAAAACAAAGGTCTTGCACTTGATTCATAGTTGGCGTGACTCATCCAAGTGCCCGACTACGTGGCAGCGACAAGGTTGAGGTCGTCTAGGAGGTG
>NZ_JBKYMO010001823.1:0-229 GCF_047302915.1 Massilia sp. CT11-108
TCGAACACGCGCTCGCGTTCCGCCGGCGGGATGCCCGGGCCGCTGTCTTCCACGGTCACGGTCACGCCGCGGTGTTCCGCCACCACCGACACGTCGACCGTGCCGCCCTCCGGCGTGTACTTGATCGCATTGTCGATGAGGTTGCGGAGCAGGATCATCAACGCGTCCGGCTGCCCTTCCACTTCGGCGCTGTCCGCGCGCGGCAGGCCGAGGTCGATCTGCTTCGCGG
>NZ_JBKYMO010001824.1:0-229 GCF_047302915.1 Massilia sp. CT11-108
GCAACGGGTCGCCAACGGCGGCCAATGCCGCGGCGTCGGCGAGTTCGCTCACGACGGCGCTGGCCAGTTCGAGGGCGCGCCAGTGCGCATCTCCGAAGCGGACGTCCGAATGGCCCTGAGCTGCAAGCCATGGCTCGGCCTCGGTCCGCCACGCGGCGTCGCCGGCGGACGGCACGCGCACGGTCATCACGGGATAGCCGGCGTCGTCGACGAGCTCCGGGTCCAGGTC
>NZ_JBKYMO010001825.1:0-229 GCF_047302915.1 Massilia sp. CT11-108
GCATGTCAGGCTCCTTTCTGCGCCAGTTTCAGGGCGCGGGCGAGGTCGCCCGCTTGTCCCGCGAGGAAGGCGGCACCATGGACCACGAGGTCGGCGCCATGGTCGAACACGGCCAGCAGCCACGGCGTGGCGAGCGTCGCGTCGACGAGCAGCGGCAAGTCGTGGTCATGCGCGACGGCGGCCACGCGCGGGATGTCGAGAACGGTGCCCTCCAGCCCGAGGGCCGCGC
>NZ_JBKYMO010001826.1:0-229 GCF_047302915.1 Massilia sp. CT11-108
CTGCCGAGCCAGCACCCGAACTGCATGGCGTCGGCGGGCACCGTCGGCATGTACGGCGGGCGCGGGCCGTCCGCGAGCGCGCGGAACAGGGCGATGCGGCTGTCCAGCTGGCTGGTGGCGACGGAAACGTTGCCAAACGGGACCGACTGACGGACGGCGTCGGCGTAATGGAGCAGCTCGGCCAGCGGCGCGCCGCACAGCAGGCGCACGCCCGTCCACAGCACGGCGT
>NZ_JBKYMO010001827.1:0-229 GCF_047302915.1 Massilia sp. CT11-108
CATTCCTCTGCGGGTGTCAGCCCCGACAGCTTGATTGGTCAGGGGAGCAGAGTAGGAGAAAAGGCGAGTATCAAAAAGTGCATCATTGGTCGTCATTGCGTTATCGGCAAAGGCGCCAAATTGACCGGTTGTGTCCTCTGGGACTTTGTCGTCGTTGAGGAAAAGTGAGTCTTCGGGATTACCTAGACATGTGAATCCTAGGACAGTCGCTGATGTCCAGTGCCAACAT
>NZ_JBKYMO010001828.1:0-229 GCF_047302915.1 Massilia sp. CT11-108
ATTAACGGACCAAGCGCAGGTCCAAGTAGCGGCATCCCATAAAACAGTCCCAACTACAGATAAGCATCGCGCCATCAACTGTACCAAAACGTGCGGAGGTAGAGAGACATACCTTTTGCCCACGCTCATGAACCTCGTACATGTCTGCCAAACTTCCAGCCCCGACGGAAATAACGGCCGAAGATCCAATAGCTTGAAGACACCTCATACCGATTAGGACGGGCATAGT
>NZ_JBKYMO010001829.1:0-229 GCF_047302915.1 Massilia sp. CT11-108
GGGTTGGCGCGAAGCGATGCAGCGTCTCTTGATAATGTGTCGTGCGGGACACCCCAAATCTGGCCTACTGTCTCGACAAGATCGCCCAGATGCTCGCTCGACGTTGACTGTCGAGTCCGGGAGTCCCTTGACTGACTGCGCTCAAGAGAGGTACTCATCGATCGGGGGCTTGGTGGGAAATCCTGTTGAGTACCACTCTGGCGGCCCATGTACGATTGCACCTCGGCTC
>NZ_JBKYMO010001830.1:0-229 GCF_047302915.1 Massilia sp. CT11-108
GTGTCCCACGTCGGGGAGGACCTCAAGTTGGAATTTGCCCTGCCTACCACGTCAGCCGGCATCATCACATGAAAAGAGATGGACGTACATCTGCCCAACCATGAGCTCTTTGTCAAGTCTCTCCTGGCCCGCGAGAACAAGCATCCTCGCGCATTTAGCACTCAAGAACCGAGAGCTCAAGCCCGCGTACCACTCTACCAAATCAGCTCGTGTTCTTGATCTATCCCCT
>NZ_JBKYMO010001831.1:0-229 GCF_047302915.1 Massilia sp. CT11-108
GTCAAGGGTGAAAAGACTTTGGACGTGCTGCTAGATGCTTTAGCGAATTCAACAGTGGAAGAAAGAGGATAAGCTCTATCGTGTCCATCATATGCAGCCGAGTACTACGCGAAAGACAAGCCCAACCACGACACATGCTCGAGTCACCACTCCCGCGCACCACTCCAGGAAGATCCGGACATTCATTGTACTTAGACTGCTGCACTTTCCCATACCTTCTGGTGAATAC
>NZ_JBKYMO010001832.1:0-229 GCF_047302915.1 Massilia sp. CT11-108
GCGTACTCTCGTCAAATCAAGGCCGGTAATATTTGTTCCTTAACTACTCATAACAGCTCTAGAACAACAATTCATACTCTAGCAAAACGCCGAGAATTACTTGTAGGACAGCGCCGCGTCCTTGGGTATGCACATCTATCCAATAACTCGAGTACCTATTAGCGTACGCCATTTCTGCCCCCCCTGGATGCGGCAGCACGATTAACCAGCGGAGAGGAGGGGCCGACAA
>NZ_JBKYMO010001833.1:0-227 GCF_047302915.1 Massilia sp. CT11-108
GCTTCACGCCCCCGCCACGCCATCATCGCCAGCATGGCAACCAGCATCAGCGCCGCCGTCGACGGTTCCGGAACCTTGGTCACGCTGCTGACCGGGGTCGAGGGCGCCGCCACGAGGATCTCTTCGCCGACCGGTGCAAACGGCTGCAGAAACAGGTTGCCCAGGTCGCCGTCGGCGCCCAGGTAGTGCGTCGCATCGAACAGGGCCCAGCCGAACGCCGTGCCGAT
>NZ_JBKYMO010001834.1:0-225 GCF_047302915.1 Massilia sp. CT11-108
GTTCAGGTAGAAGAACTCTGACTTGAGCACCCCGAAGAAGCTTTCCATGGCCGCGTTGTCATGGCAGTTGCCTTTGCGCGACATGCTCTGCACGAGTTCCCGCTCCCGAAGCTGATGCTGGTAAGCCGGCATCCGATACTGCCATCCTTGGTCGCTGTGAAGCAGTGGCTTCTCATGAGGCTGCAGCTTGGCCAAGGCTTTCTTGAGCATTGAGCTCACCATGTC
>NZ_JBKYMO010001835.1:0-224 GCF_047302915.1 Massilia sp. CT11-108
ACCCCGCTCTATCACGTCGACATCGACACGGCGTCGCTGGGTTCGGGGCCGGCTTTCCTGGAGCTGTACTTCCTGGGACTGGACGGCGCGCCGGCCGCGACCGCCATCGTGAGCAACCTGGCGGGCGCGCTGGACGGCGCGGCGGACCTGACGGGCACGGTCACGGGCACCGCGCCCGGTTCCTTCGTGTTCGGCAATGCCGGCGGCGGCGGTGACCTGGTCCA
>NZ_JBKYMO010001836.1:0-223 GCF_047302915.1 Massilia sp. CT11-108
GGTCCCCATCGTCTAGAGGCCTAGGACATCACCCTTTCACGGTGAGTACCGGGGTTCGAATCCCCGTGGGGACGCCAGATTCGGCAGCGACGTTGAAAAACGACGTAAGCAGTAAATGTAGTGTGTTATAGTGCTGTTTTCCCGTAGGGGGTATAGCTCAGCTGGGAGAGCGCTTGCATGGCATGCAAGAGGTCAGCGGTTCGATCCCGCTTACCTCCACCAA
>NZ_JBKYMO010001837.1:0-222 GCF_047302915.1 Massilia sp. CT11-108
CGTGCGGCTCGTGCGCGAAGGGACGGGCACGGTCACCCGTTTCGATCCCCTCTACGCGCCCGGCGACGAGGGCAGGGAGCGCCGACTATCCGCTGCTGGCCGACGGCGCGCACGCGGGCGCGTACGAGATCCACAGCGTGGACGCCGTGCGGCTCGTGCGCGAAGGGACGGGCACGGTCACCCGTTTCGATCCCCTCTACGCGCCCGGCGACGAGGGCAGGG
>NZ_JBKYMO010001838.1:0-217 GCF_047302915.1 Massilia sp. CT11-108
GAGCCGCCCTGGTTGTCCGTGGCCGCGAAGGTGACCGTCGCGTCCGTGGTCGCCGTGCCTTGCGGCGCGGTGGCCGTGGTCACCGGTGCGATCACGTCCGCGCCATGCAGCGAGCCGTGCAGGCGAACTTCCCTGATCGAGCCGAACCACGCGTTCGGGTTGTACACACGGATGTAGCGGTAAGGCACCAGGCTCGTGACCGGCAGCGTCTGCCATT
>NZ_JBKYMO010001839.1:0-215 GCF_047302915.1 Massilia sp. CT11-108
TGGTTCGTCGTCAGCGCGGCGACCTGGTTCGTCTTGAATGCGGCGAGGTCACGGGTTTCCAGCGCGGCGACCTGGTTCGTGCTCAAGGCGGCGGACTGCGCCGTGGTCAGCGCGCCTGCCTGGGCCGTGGTCAGGGCAACGATCTGGTTCGTCGTCAGGCCTGCGGACACCTGGTTCGTCGACAGCGCGGCGATCTGGGCCGTCGTCATCGACGA
>NZ_JBKYMO010001840.1:0-214 GCF_047302915.1 Massilia sp. CT11-108
GGCCTTCTTTGCCCGCGAACTGAAATGAGTTACCGACTCATCGACGAGCTGCAAAAGAAGGCCCTCAGCGTTGCCCAGTGCTGCCGGGTGATGGGAGTGAGCCGTTCTGGTTTTTACGAGGCCCGGCGACGTGCCGCCCAGCCCGCCGTGTGCAAGGCCAGCGTGCATGTGCGGGCCGCTTTCGCGGCAAGCCATCAAAGCTACGGCAGCCGCA
>NZ_JBKYMO010001841.1:0-214 GCF_047302915.1 Massilia sp. CT11-108
TCCCCATCGTCTAGAGGCCTAGGACATCACCCTTTCACGGTGAGTACCGGGGTTCGAATCCCCGTGGGGACGCCAAGATTTTGATCGGTCTGTCGCAGTAGAGTTGCAAGGAAGCCGCCTTGAGCGGCTTTTGTTTTGGGGGTATAGCTCAGCTGGGAGAGCGCTTGCATGGCATGCAAGAGGTCAGCGGTTCGATCCCGCTTACCTCCACCAA
>NZ_JBKYMO010001842.1:0-214 GCF_047302915.1 Massilia sp. CT11-108
CGTATCCACTGGATCGTCGAGCGCGGCGGTTCGGGCGTGACGGCGGGCGGATGGCGCGTCATCTGCCAGCCCAGGACCAGGACGGCATGCACGACGAGGGTGACCGCGATGCCGACGTGGCGGCGGTCGCGCGGCGGGAGCAGGGCGGGTGCGGTGGCGATCATGTCGGCCCAGTATAGCCAGCGCCGATCGCCACATCCTCACACATTGTTGC
>NZ_JBKYMO010001843.1:0-213 GCF_047302915.1 Massilia sp. CT11-108
GTTGTCGTTCGAGCCCTGGAACACGAGGCCGTTGACGCGCGTGTAGTACTTGTCCTGGCTGCCGATGACTTCGGTGCCGGTCAGGCTGACCTGGTTGCCTTCCTTGAAGTCGAAGACCACCCAGGCACCCGTGCCGGAGCCGCCCGAGCCGTTACGGAAGTCCGAACCGGTGCCCAGGTTCGCGTCGAACAGGGTCTTCACGATCGTCAGCGT
>NZ_JBKYMO010001844.1:0-213 GCF_047302915.1 Massilia sp. CT11-108
CGTGGGCGCGCTGATGTGGGCGTCGCGCACGACTTCTTCCTCGGTGATGGTCTGCGCGATCTGCAGCGAGACGACGGCGATGGCCAGCAGGCCGATCGCCTCGATGGCCATTTCGGCGCTCTCCTCGGCCTCGGCACCGACCGCCTGCCAGCCGGTCTGCACGGCCAATACCGTGATCAGCACGGACACGAGCACGAACAGGAAGCCGAGCAC
>NZ_JBKYMO010001845.1:0-208 GCF_047302915.1 Massilia sp. CT11-108
CGCTGCTGCTCTGGCGTGAGCGGCTTGCCGATGCCTGGTTGCCCCGCCTGCTCATCCTCGTATTGCTTTACCCAGCGGCGTACCGCGCTCGGGCCGATGCTCATGCTCTCGCTAACATGCTGGACGCTCAAGCCCTGCTCTTTAATCATACGGACGACTTCCAGCTTCAGACTGGTATCGAATTTTCGGCGCTGCCTTGTCATGTAAA
>NZ_JBKYMO010001846.1:0-208 GCF_047302915.1 Massilia sp. CT11-108
CGGGGTGGCCGCGTTGTAATCCATGCGTTGCGTCATTTTATTTCTCCTTGGTTGAACTGGATGAAGACATGATGCGCCTTGCGGTGGCCAAACAACAGTGCCAAGTTTGATCATTTTTAATGTACCATCGGCCATGACCACGCTGTCCATCGGCCTCGACCGGGCCAAGAAAACACCTCTCTCCACGCAGATCTACGCGGCCATCCGC
>NZ_JBKYMO010001847.1:0-203 GCF_047302915.1 Massilia sp. CT11-108
ATGGCCGCCGCCACGCTCGTCATCGTCGCCGTGTTCTTCATGCCGGTCTACCTGAAGAACCACATCTACACGATGCCCCAGTTCCTCGAACAACGCTACGGCAAGGCCGTCGCCACGACCATGGCGCTGTTCTGGCTCGGCCTGTACGTCGTCGTCAACCTGACCTCGATCCTGTACCTGGGCGCGCTGGCCATCGGCAGCGT
>NZ_JBKYMO010001848.1:0-202 GCF_047302915.1 Massilia sp. CT11-108
GCCACGATGGTGTTCAACCTGCTGGCGGACCTGATGTACCAGGCCGTCGACCCGCGCGTGCAGCTCAAATGACGGGTCAAGAGCTTAATCTTCCCGCAACTTCTGTCGGCCTGTGGGGTCTGGCCTGGCGCCGCCTGCGCGCCGACCGCGTCGCGATGGTCGCGCTGGCCGTCGTGGGCCTGTTCCTGTTGTCCGTCGTGCT